>NZ_BCBP01000060.1:0-45802 GCF_001753955.1 Pseudomonas sp. NBRC 111139 | reverse complement strand
AACACCTCAACATCGCCGTACATCCTGCCCCCTCACAAACCTGTGTGAACACCCGTTCACCCAGCCCCCTCTCTCCCGTACACTGCGCGATTGCGACAGTGTTTGTCGCATTGCCGAAAGCCTTGTCAAAACTGGGTTTTGCGCTGTAACAAGTTGTCGCTTGGCCGCAAGGACAGGCGCGGATCAGTCCTTACAATCCCCCCATCGCTCGCCACTTCCAGGCCAGCGTTCCTCTTCAGGAGACTCAGATGTCCGTTGAGCAAGCCCCGGTGCAACGTGCCGATTTCGACCAGGTGATGGTCCCCAACTATTCTCCGGCGGCCTTCATTCCTGTGCGAGGCGAGGGTTCCCGCGTCTGGGACCAGTCGGGTCGCGAGTTGATCGACTTTGCCGGCGGCATCGCGGTCAATGCCCTGGGCCACTGCCACCCGGCACTGGTCAAGGCCCTGACTGAACAGGCCAACACCCTCTGGCACGTCTCCAACGTGTTCACCAACGAGCCGGCCCTGCGCCTGGCCCACAAGCTGGTGGACGCCACCTTTGCCGACCGCGCGTTCTTCTGCAACTCCGGCGCCGAGTCCAACGAGGCCGCTTTCAAGCTGGCCCGTCGTGTGGCTCATGACCGCTTCGGTCCGCAAAAGCACGAAATCATCGCCACCGTGAACAGCTTCCACGGTCGCACCCTGTTTACCGTCAGCGTGGGTGGCCAGCCGAAGTACTCCGATGGCTTTGGCCCGAAGATCACCGGTATCAGCCATGTGCCGTACAACGACCTGGAAGCGTTGAAGGCACAGATTTCCGACAAGACCTGCGCCGTGGTGATCGAGCCGATCCAGGGCGAGAGCGGCGTGGTGCCGGCCGACAAGGCCTACCTGGAAGGCGCGCGCAAGCTGTGTGACGAGCACAATGCGCTGCTGATCTTCGACGAAGTGCAGACTGGCGTGGGCCGTACCGGCTCGCTGTATGCCTACCAGCACTACGGCGTGACCCCGGACATTCTGACCAGTGCCAAGAGCCTGGGCGGCGGCTTCCCGATTGGCGCCATGCTGACCACCACCGAGCTGGCCAAGCACCTGGCCGTTGGCACCCACGGCACCACCTATGGCGGCAACCCGCTGGGCTGCGCCGTTGCCTGCGCGGTGCTGGATGTGGTCAATACCCCGGAAACCCTGGCCGGTATCAAGGCTAAGCACGAGCGCTTCAAAACCCGCCTGGAACAGATCGGCCAGCAGTACAACCTGTTCAGCCAGGTGCGTGGCGTCGGCTTGCTGCTGGGCTGTGTCTTGACCGAGGCCTGGCAAGGCAAGGCCAAGGACGTGCTCAATGCTGCCGAGAAAGAAGGCGTGATGGTGCTGCAGGCCGGCCCGGACGTGGTCCGCTTCGCGCCAAGCCTGGTGGTTGAAGACGCCGACATCGACGAAGGCCTGGACCGCTTCGAACGCGCTGTGGCCACACTGACCAAAGGCTGATCCGCCAGCGGTCCTTTCGCCGGTCCCGGCGCAGCCTCAACCCGAGGCTACGCCGGGCCGGCGATACCCGATTCCAGTGCAGGTGCCTGGGTGCCTGCCGTTTTTCCGTGCCGACGTGAATGGCCCGTATTCCAAAGGAGTGACACCATGCTGGTGATGCGCCCCGCGCAAATGGCTGATCTGAACGACGTGCAGCGCATGGCTGCAGACAGCCCCATTGGTGTCACCTCGCTGCCGGACGACACTGCTCGTCTGGGCGACAAGATTGCCGCCTCTGAGACATCCTTCGCCGCCGAGGTCAGCTTCAACGGTGAAGAGAGTTACTTTTTCGTGCTCGAAGACAGTGAAACAGGCAAGTTGGCCGGCTGCTCGGCCATCGTCGCTTCGGCCGGGTACTCCGAGCCGTTCTACAGTTTTCGTAACGAAACATTCGTGCACGCCTCACGCGAGCTGAAGATACACAACAAGATCCATGTGCTGTCGCTGTGCCACGATCTGACCGGCAACAGCCTGCTGACCAGTTTCTATGTGGCGCCGGAGTTGGTGAACAGTGGCTGGGCCGAGCTCAACTCGCGCGGCCGACTGCTGTTCATGGCTGCGCACCCGGAGCGCTTTGCCGATTCGGTGGTGACCGAAATCGTCGGCTTCAGCGACGATCAGGGTGAATCGCCGTTCTGGGATGCCATCGGCCGCAACTTCTTCGACCTCAACTATGCCGACGCCGAGCGCCTGTGCGGCCTGAAGAGCCGTACCTTTCTCGCCGAGCTGATGCCCCACTACCCGATCTACGTGCCGTTGTTGCCAGACCTGGCGCAGGAAGCCATGGGCCAGGTACATCCGCGAGCGCAGATCACCTTCGACATACTCATGCGCGAAGGCTTCGAGACCGAGCACTACATCGACATCTTCGACGGCGGCCCGACCCTGCATGCGCGCACCTCTGGCATCCGCTCGATCGCCCAGAGCCGGGTGGTCCCGGTGAAGATCGAAGAGGCCCCGGCCAAAGGCGGTCGCCCGTACCTGGTGTGCAACGGCCTGTTGCAGGACTACCGCGCGGTGTTGCTGGACCTGGACTGGGTGCCTGGCAAGCCGGTCAGCCTGAGCGTGGCAGCAGCCGACGCGCTGGGCGTGGGCGAGGGCGCCAGCGTGCGCCTGGTCGCGGTTTGAGGTCTGGCAACAGACGTTTCGGGATTGATGCGTTAGCAGAGTTTCGCGCCGGCCGATGCCGCCGCACAAGGAGATAGCATGATCGTTCGTCCTGTACGCAGCAGCGATTTGCCTGCGTTGATCGAATTGGCACGCAGCACCGGCACCACCGGGCTGACCACGCTGCCGGCCAACGAAGAGCGCCTGGGGCATCGCGTTGGTTGGGCGGAAAAAAGCTTTCGTGGCGAAGCCGAGCGTGGCGACACCGATTACCTGTTCGTGCTGGAAAACGACGAAGGTCTGGTGGTGGGCATCAGTGCCATCGCCGGCGCCGTCGGCCTGCGTGAGCCTTGGTACAACTACCGGGTCGGCCTGACTGTCAGCGCCTCGCAGGAGCTGAAGATCTACCGCGAAATCCCGACGCTGTTCCTGGCCAACGACCTGACCGGCAACTCCGAGCTGTGCTCGCTGTTCCTGCGTAGCGACTACCGCTCGGGCCTCAATGGCCGCCTGCTGTCGCGTGCGCGCATGCTGTTCATTGCCGAGTTCCCCGAGCTGTTCGGCAAGAAGATCATTGCCGAAATGCGCGGCATGTCTGACGAGCAGGGTCGTTCGCCGTTCTGGGAAAGCCTGGGCCGGCATTTTTTCAAGATGGAGTTCAGCCAGGCCGATTACCTCACTGGCGTGGGCAACAAGTCGTTCATCGCCGAACTGATGCCCAAGTTCCCGCTGTACACCTGCTTCCTGTCCGAAGCGGCGCGCAGTGTGATCGGCCGTGTGCACAAAGACACCGAGCCGGCGCTGGCTATGCTCAAGCAGGAAGGCTTCAACTACCAGGGCTACGTCGACATCTTCGATGCCGGCCCGGCCATCGAGTGTGACACTGCCAAGATCCGCGCCGTGCGCGAGAGCCAGACCCTGGTGCTGGCGGTAGGTACGCCAGGCGATGACGCGACCCCTTTCATCATCCACAACCGCAAGCGCGACGATTGCCGCATCACTGCTGCACCTGCACGGTTGGCCGCCGGCACCCTGGTGGTCGACCCATTGACCGCCAAGCGCCTGCGCATGGGCGTCGGCGACAATGTCCGCGCGGTGCCGCTGTCGGCCAGCCGGGAGGCCCAGTAAATGACCACGCATTACATCGCAGGCAATTGGCAGGCCGGCCAGGGTGAAACCCTGCAGTCGCTCAACCCGGTGACCCAGGCCGTGATCTGGCAAGGGCAGGGCGCTGACGCCAGCCAGGTCGACACTGCCGTGCAGGCCGCGCGGCAGGCCTTTCCGGCCTGGGCGCAATTGAGCCTGGAGGCACGTATCGATGTGCTGGAGAAGTTTGCCGCGCAGCTGAAAGTGCATGCCGAAGCCATGGCCCAGTGCATTGGCGAGGAAACCGGGAAGCCGCTGTGGGAATCTGCGACTGAAGTCACCAGTATGATCAACAAGGTGGCGATTTCAGTACAGAGCTACCGCGAGCGCACCGGCGAAAAGAGTGGTCCGCTGGCCGATGCCACGGCTGTTCTGCGGCACAAGCCTCACGGCGTCGTGGCGGTGTTCGGCCCTTACAACTTCCCCGGGCACCTGCCCAATGGCCATATCGTGCCGGCGCTGCTGGCAGGCAACTGCGTGGTGTTCAAGCCCAGCGAGCTCACCCCCAAGGTCGCTGAGCTTACCGTCAACTGCTGGATTGCTGCCGGCCTGCCGGCGGGTGTGCTGAACCTGGTGCAGGGCGCACGTGAAACCGGTGTGGCGCTGGCCGCCAACCCAGGTATCGATGGCCTGTTCTTCACCGGCTCCAGCCGCACCGGCAACCTGCTGCATCAACAGTTCGCAGGCCGCCCAGACAAGATCCTGGCCCTGGAAATGGGGGGTAACAACCCGCTGGTGGTGGACGAGGTCAAGGACCTCGATGCGGCGGTGTATACCATTGTCCAGTCGGCGTTCATTTCCGCCGGCCAGCGTTGCACCTGCGCGCGGCGCCTGCTGGTGCCGCAAGGCGCCTGGGGCGATGCGCTGATCGCGCGCCTGGTCGAAGTGTGCAAAACCATCACGGTGGGGGCGTTCGATGAACAGCCGGCGCCTTTCATGGGGTCGGTGATTTCGCTGCAGGCGGCTCGGGCGCTGCTTGCCGCCCAGGTTGAACTGGCCGCCAAAGGTGGCGTGAAACTGCTGGAAATGACTCAGCCGCAGGCCGATGCCGCACTGCTGACCCCGGGCATTGTCGATGTCACCGCCGTGGCTGACCGCCCGGATGAAGAGTTTTTCGGCCCGCTGTTGCAGGTGATCCGCTACGCCGACTTCGATGCTGCCATCGATGAAGCCAACAACACCCAGTATGGCCTGGCCGCCGGTTTATTGTCTGATTCGCGAGCCCGCTACCAGTACTTCTGGCTGCGCAGTCGCGCGGGCATCGTCAACTGGAACAAACAGCTGACGGGGGCTGCCAGCAGCGCGCCGTTCGGTGGCGTGGGAGCCAGTGGCAACCATCGCGCCAGTGCCTATTACGCAGCCGACTACTGCGCTTACCCCGTGGCTTCGCTGGAGACCGCCAGCCTTGCCTTGCCGGCGACCCTGACGCCGGGCGTCACCCTATAACAACAGGTCACGGAGCCTAGCCGATGAAATCCTATGAAGTGAATTTTGATGGCCTGGTGGGGCCTACCCACAACTATGGCGGCCTGTCTTACGGTAACGTGGCTTCGCAGAGCAACAGCCAGCAGGCGTCCAACCCGCGTGAGGCAGCGCGCCAGGGCCTGGCGAAGATGAAAGCGCTGGCTGACATGGGCTTCAAGCAGGGTGTGTTGGCGCCGCAAGAGCGCCCGGACGTGGCGGCGCTTCGCCGCCTGGGGTTCAGTGGTAGCGATGCCGAAGTTATCCAGCGCGCCGCCCGCGATGCCATGCCGTTGCTGGTGGCCAGTTGCTCGGCCTCGAGCATGTGGGTGGCCAACGCCGCGACAGTCAGCCCGAGTGCCGACACTGCTGACGGTCGCGTGCACTTCACTGCCGCCAACCTCAACTGCAAATATCACCGCAGCATCGAACACCCGACCACCAGCCGCGTGCTGGGCGCCATGTTCAACAACGAGAAACACTTTGCCCACCACGCTGCGCTGCCTGCCGTGGCACAGTTCGGTGACGAGGGCGCGGCCAACCACACGCGCTTCTGCCGCGCCTATGGCGAGGCTGGCGTGGAATTTTTTGTCTACGGTCGCAGTGCCTTCGACAGCCGTTACCCCGCGCCACAGAAGTACCCGGCCCGACAAACCCTGGAGGCCTCGCAAGCTGTGGCCCGGCTGCACGGCCTGAGCGATGACGGTGTGGTCTACGCTCAACAGAACCCGGCGGTGATCGACCAGGGTGTGTTCCACAATGATGTGATTTCGGTCGGTAACGGCGAGGTGCTGTTCTACCACGAGGACGCGTTTCTCGAGACCGACGCGGTACTTGGGCAACTGCGAGCTAAACTGGCCAGCAAGGGTGGCAACTTCCAGGCCATCTGCGTGCCCAGGGCCGCGGTGGCGGTGGAGGACGCGGTGCGTTCCTACCTGTTCAACAGCCAGCTGCTCAGCCGCGACGATGGTTCCATGGTGTTGGTCGTGCCGGAAGAGTGTCGCAACAACGAGCGGGTCTGGGCCTATCTGGGCCAGCTGACCAGCCAGGGAGGCCCGGTGAAGGAGGTCAAGGTATTCGACCTCAAGCAAAGCATGCAAAACGGCGGCGGCCCGGCCTGCCTGCGTTTGCGCGTGGCTTTGAAAGAAGCGGAACTGGCAGCCGTCAACCAAGGCGTTATCATGACGGCCCCGCTGTATGACACGCTGCTGCAGTGGGTCGACAGGCACTACCGCGATCGCCTTGGCGAAGCAGACCTGGCTGACCCGCAACTGCTGGTGGAATGCCGTACGGCACTGGACGAATTGACCCAGATCCTGAAGTTGGGCTCGGTGTATCCGTTCCAACGCCAACCTTGAAGAGAGACTCTGTAATGACCGACGCCTTGCGCCTGATCCTTGAAGATGAAGACGGCACCCAGCTGGAAACTTCCTGCACCCGCTTTGCTGTGGTCTGGCAAGGCAAGGAAGTGTGGATTCAGCAGGATGGCCGTGGCCAGTTGCTGATCGGCGTGGATGTCGAGGAAGACGACACCGAGTATGCCAACTTGCTGCTGCGCCCGATGGCCACCAATCTGGTCAGCCTGCAGCTGGAAATGGAACCGGCAGAACTTGGCGAAGACGACGATCACGTTCATGGCCCTGACTGCGGTCACCACCACTAAGGAAGCACCTATGCTCGCCCTTGGCAAATTGCTTGAGCTGACCCTCACCGCTCACGAACCGGCTGAGAAGACCCAAGTGACACCCGGGGGCGCGCGTTTGCGATGGCTGGGGGAGGGCGCGCTCGAAGTGCGTCCGGCCGAAAGCGAAGATTGCGGGCTGGACTTGCTGTTGTCCGCCGGCATTCATGGCAACGAAACAGCGCCGATCGAATTGCTCGAACGGCTGCTGCACGGCGTGGCCAACGGCAAGATCAAACCCAGGGCACGGGTGCTGTTCCTGTTCGGCAACCCGGCGGCGATCCGCAAGGGCGAGCGCTTTATCGAACAGGACATCAACCGCTTGTTCAATGGTCGCCATGAGCTGTCCAGCGGGTTCGAAGCACTGCGTGCTGCCGAGCTTGAACAGTTCGCCCGGGTGTTCTTCAGCAAGCCGGGGCGCAACCGCCTGCATTACGACCTGCATACTGCCATCCGCGGTTCGAAGATCGAGCAATTCGCCTTGTACCCTTATAAAGAGGGGCGCAAGCACTCCCGTCGTGAGCTGGCGCGCCTGGCGGCGGCAGGTATGGAGGCGGTGCTGCTGCAAAGCAAGTCGTCCATCACCTTCAGTGCTTTCACCTACGAACAGCTTGAGGCTGAAGCTTTCACCCTGGAGTTGGGCAAGGCCCGCCCGTTCGGCCAGAACGAGCAGGTGAACCTCGACAAGCTCGAAGAGCGGCTGATCCGCATCATCGAGGCTACCGAGCCCGAAAACGAAAGTTCGCTGGATGGCCTGCAGCTGTTCAGTGTTTCCCGCGAAATCATCAAGCACAGCGACAGCTTCCACCTGCACCTGCCGGCGGACATCGAAAACTTCTCCGAGCTGAGCAAGGGTTACCTGCTGGCTGAAGACCTGGCCGAGATGCGCTGGGTGGTTGAGGAGGAGGGTGCGCGCATCATCTTCCCCAATCCCAAGGTCAGGAACGGCCTGCGCGCCGGCATTCTGATCGTGCCGGATTCGGGGCAGCGACTGGGGTGAGAGCGGTGTCGCCTGTTTCGCGGGTGAACCCGCTCCTACGGGCACGGCGCCACATTAAGGCCTTGAACATACCTTGTAGGAGCGGGTTTACCCGCGAACCAGGCGACACAGTTTCGGATCCTATCCATGATGAAAACCTTTTAATTCACCGCCTGTTCCCTTTTCCCCTCCCTTAAGCGGTAATTGGCTTGCCAGTGGCGAAACACAGGATTTAGCATCCGGTCATGTCGTTTTCGTTTGCATAGCCCGAAAAACCGTCCAAACGATGGCTTCTATCGTATAAACACACTGCATCAAGACTGCAGGACCGATATAATGCGGCCCTTTGCCGTCGTTTCGTCGACGCGTTTGCCCAACAGGGCCGCCGTTTCCGTGGAAGAACCTATGAAAAGCGCAGAAATCCGTGAAGCCTTCCTTCGCTTCTTCGAAGAGCAGGGACATACCCGAGTCGCCTCCAGTTCGCTGATCCCGAACAACGACCCGACCCTGCTGTTCACCAACGCAGGCATGAACCAGTTCAAGGACTGCTTCCTCGGTGCGGAGAAGCGCGCCTACACGCGTGCTGTCAGCAGCCAGAAGTGCGTGCGTGCCGGTGGCAAGCACAACGACCTGGAAAACGTCGGTTACACCGCGCGTCACCACACCTTCTTCGAAATGCTGGGCAACTTCAGCTTCGGCGACTATTTCAAGCGCGATGCCATTACCTTCGCCTGGACCTTCCTGACGTCTGAGCAGTGGCTGAACCTGCCCAAGGAAAAGCTCTGGGTCACCGTCTACGCCACCGACGACGAAGCCTACGACATCTGGACCAAGGAAGTCGGCGTGCCGGCCGAGCGCATGGTGCGCATCGGCGATAACAAGGGCGCCCCGTACGCCTCCGACAACTTCTGGACCATGGGCGATACCGGCCCGTGCGGCCCATGCACCGAGATTTTCTACGATCACGGCCCGGATATCTGGGGTGGCCCACCTGGCTCGCCAGAAGAAGACGGTGACCGCTACATCGAGATCTGGAACAACGTCTTCATGCAGTTCAACCGTACAGCCGACGGTGTGTTGCACCCGCTGCCAGCGCCGTCGGTGGACACCGGCATGGGCCTGGAGCGCGTCAGCGCCGTGCTGCAGCACGTGCATTCGAACTACGAGATCGACCTGTTCCAGAACCTGCTGGCTGCCGCAGCCCAGGCCATCGGTTGCAGCAATGACGGCCAGGCCTCGCTGAAAGTGGTCGCCGACCACATCCGTTCGTGCGGCTTCCTGATTGCCGACGGCGTGCTGCCGTCCAACGAAGGCCGTGGCTACGTGCTGCGCCGCATCATTCGCCGCGCTTGCCGTCACGGCAACAAGCTGGGCGCCAAGGGCAGCTTCTTCTACCAGATCGTTGCCGCACTGGCCGCTGAAATGGGCGAAGCCTTCCCGGAGCTGAAGAGCCAGCAAGCGCACATCGAGCGCGTGCTCAAGGCCGAAGAAGAGCAGTTCGCCAAGACCCTGGAGCAGGGCCTGCGCATCCTCGAGCAAGACCTGGCCCAGCTGAAAGGCGACGTGGTACCGGGCGACGTGGTGTTCAAGCTGTACGACACCTATGGCTTCCCGATGGACCTGACTGCCGACATCGCCCGTGAGCGTGAGCTGACTATCGACGAAGCCGGCTTCGAGCGTGAAATGGACGCCCAGCGTGAGCGTGCCCGTTCCGCCAGCGCCTTCGGCATGGATTACAACAGCCTGGTCAAGGTCGACAGCGCCACCGAGTTCCTCGGTTACGACACCACCGAGGGCCAGGGCAAGATCATCGCCCTGTACAAGGACGGCCAATCCGTTGACCAGCTGGGTGAAGGCGAGCAGGGCGTTGTGGTGCTCGACCGCACGCCGTTCTACGCCGAGTCCGGTGGCCAGGTCGGTGACAGCGGCTTCCTGCAGGCGGGTACTGCACGCTTCGACGTGCGTGATACCACCAAGACCGGCGGCGCCTTCCTGCATCACGGCGTGGTGGCCAGCGGTGCGCTGCTGATCGGTTCGCCCGTCGAGGCCAAGGTCGATGCCGACGTACAGCACGCCACCTCGTTGAATCACTCCGCCACCCACCTGCTGCACGAAGCATTGCGCCGGGTACTGGGCGAGCATGTACAGCAGAAGGGCTCGCTGGTCGACAGCCAGCGCCTGCGCTTCGACTTCAGCCACTTCGAAGCGGTGAAGCCGGAGCAGATCAAGCAGCTGGAAGACATCGTCAACCGCGAGATTCGCAAGAACACCCCGGTTGAAACCGAACTGACCGACATCGAAACTGCCAAGGCCAAAGGCGCAATGGCGCTGTTCGGCGAGAAATACGGCGACACCGTGCGTGTGCTGAGCATGGGCGGTGATTTTTCGGTGGAATTGTGCGGCGGTATCCACGCCAAGCGCACCGGTGACATCAGCCTGTTCAAGATCATCAGCGAAGGCGGCGTAGCCTCTGGCGTGCGCCGTATCGAAGCCGTAACCGGTGCCGCTGCGCTGGCTTACCTGAACGCTGCCGAAGAGCAGGTCAAGGAAGCCGCACAACTGGTCAAGGGTAACCGCGACAACCTGATCGACAAGCTGTCGGCTGTGCTTGAGCGCAACCGCCAGCTGGAGAAGCAGCTGGAACAGCTGCAGGCCAAGGCCGCCAGCGCCGCCGGGGACGATCTCTCCAACGCGGCCGTTGAGGTCAAGGGTGCCAAGGTCCTCGCCGCCCGCCTGGATGGGCAGGATGGCAAGGCCCTGCTGGCCCTGGTCGATCAGCTGAAGAACAAGCTCGGCCACGCAGTGATCCTGCTGGGCAGCGAGCATGAGGGCAAGGTTGTGCTGGTGGCCGGCGTGACCAAGGACCTCTCCAGCCAACTCAAGGCTGGCGATCTGATGAAACAAGCCGCTGCGGCGGTGGGTGGCAAGGGCGGCGGCCGTCCGGACATGGCCCAGGGTGGTGGCGTCGACGTCGCTGCCCTGGACCAGGCCCTGGCGCTGGCCGTGCCATTCGCAGAGCAGGGACTTTGAGATGAGGGGGTGGAGGGTCTAGTGGCCACACAGGCCACTCCCGTCCACCCCTTCATGTTGGATTGTTTTTTGGGGCCCTGTATGGGCTGAGGCACCATTGAAATGGCGTTGATCGTACAGAAATTTGGCGGCACCTCTGTCGGTTCCATCGAGCGGATCGAGCAGGTAGCCGAAAAGGTCAAGAAACACCGTGAAGCGGGCGACGACCTGGTGGTTGTGCTGTCGGCCATGAGCGGTGAAACCAATCGCCTGATCGACTTGGCCAAGCAGATCACCGATCAGCCGGTTCCTCGTGAACTGGACGTGATCGTGTCGACGGGTGAGCAGGTCACCATTGCCCTGCTGACCATGGCCTTGATCAAGCGTGGTGTGCCAGCGGTGTCCTACACCGGCAACCAGGTGCGTATTCTCACCGACAGCTCGCACAACAAGGCGCGCATTCTGCAAATCGACGACCAGAAGATTCGTGCCGACCTCAAGGAAGGTCGCGTGGTCGTGGTTGCAGGCTTCCAGGGTGTCGACGAGCACGGCAGCATCACTACCCTGGGTCGTGGTGGCTCTGATACCACCGGCGTGGCCCTGGCGGCGGCGCTGAAGGCTGATGAGTGCCAGATCTACACTGATGTTGATGGCGTCTACACCACCGACCCGCGCGTCGTGCCACAGGCTCGTCGCCTGGAGAAGATCACCTTCGAAGAGATGCTGGAAATGGCCAGCCTTGGTTCCAAGGTGCTGCAGATCCGTTCGGTGGAGTTCGCCGGCAAGTACAACGTTCCGCTGCGCGTGCTGCACAGCTTCAAGGAGGGTCCGGGTACCCTCATTACCATTGATGAAGAGGAATCCATGGAACAGCCGATCATTTCCGGTATCGCCTTCAACCGTGATGAAGCAAAGCTGACCATTCGCGGCGTGCCGGATACCCCGGGCGTGGCCTTCAAGATCCTCGGCCCGATCAGCGCTTCGAACATCGAAGTCGACATGATCGTGCAGAACGTTGCTCACGATAACACCACCGACTTCACCTTCACCGTGCACCGCAACGAGTACGAGAAGGCGCAGAGCGTGCTGGAAAACACTGCGCGCGAAATCGGTGCCCGTGAAGTGATCGGCGACACCAAGATCGCCAAGGTCTCGATCGTTGGTGTCGGCATGCGTTCGCACGCCGGTGTTGCCAGCTGCATGTTCGAAGCCCTGGCCAAGGAGAGCATCAACATCCAGATGATCTCCACTTCCGAGATCAAGGTTTCGGTGGTGCTCGAAGAGAAGTACCTGGAGCTGGCCGTGCGCGCGCTGCATACCGCGTTCGATCTGGATGCTCCTGCCCGACAGGGCGAGTAAGGCGCTGCCTGGAAGGGCGCGGCTTGCCGCGCCCTTCGCGTTTCTGCTCGCCGCGCAGGCCCTGTCCTGCCCTGTGCGGCGAGTAACCGGGGCCATGGTCGTCGTCCGCGACCCGGCCCGATATCCAAGACTGTTACCCCTGAATGTTTTGCGTAAGGAGAAAGCTATGTTGATTCTGACTCGTCGGTGCGCCGAGAGCCTGATCATTGGAGACGGCGAGATCACCGTGACGGTGCTTGGCGTCAAAGGCAACCAGGTGCGTATTGGCGTGAGCGCCCCGAAAGAAGTGGCAGTTCACCGCGAGGAAATCTACCTGCGGATCAAGAAGGAGAAGGATGAAGAGCCAAGCCTTTAATTTTTTTGAAGTTTTTTTCAAAAAAAGGGTTGCAAAGGTGAAAGAGGTTCTTTAATATTCGCCTCGTGTTGCGGTGAGGTGGCCGAGTGGCCGAAGGCGCTCCCCTGCTAAGGGAGTATACCTCATAAGGGTATCGGGGGTTCGAATCCCCCCTTCACCGCCATTATTTGCGTAGGGCGCTGTAAACGGTAGGAACGCTAAGTAGTTGTTTTATAACGAAAAGCTTCTTGCAAAAATGTTTCAGCGACCTATAATGCGCGGCAAGACACGGACTCATAGCTCAGCTGGATAGAGTACTCGGCTACGAACCGAGCGGTCGCAGGTTCGAATCCTGCTGAGTCCGCCACTTTTGAAGTGGCTTTGTTTGCAAGGCTGCTTCAATCAACCAGCGGTATCTGGTCTAAAACTGCCAATCGCGGACTCATAGCTCAGCTGGATAGAGTACTCGGCTACGAACCGAGCGGTCGCAGGTTCGAATCCTGCTGAGTCCGCCACTTTCTTGAAGTGGTTCTGCTTGCAAAGCCATTTCAGTCAACCAGCGGTAATCTGGTTTAAAACTGCCAATCGCGGACTCATAGCTCAGCTGGATAGAGTACTCGGCTACGAACCGAGCGGTCGCAGGTTCGAATCCTGCTGAGTCCGCCACTTTCTCGAAGTGGTTCTGCTTGCAAAGCCATTTCAGTAAGCCAGTGGTAACCTGGTCTAAAACTACCATCACGGACTCATAGCTCAGCTGGATAGAGTACTCGGCTACGAACCGAGCGGTCGCAGGTTCGAATCCTGCTGAGTCCGCCATACCCCATCAAAAAGCCCGCTCAATAGAGCGGGCTTTTTGTTTGTGCGCCAATGAATTCTTGAGCCTGTCGATCTACGCTCTTCTGTAATGATTGCGGTGTAGTCTTGAGCCGCTGAGCGGCCTCAAAAATCAAATGTGCTTTCTCATCCACAACAACCGTCGCACTGATAGCTTCGAGCGTTGTCCCAGCTTTATCACGCAAACGATTGTTCTGGCCAAAAATTTAAGCGATCTGACAGCTTTAGCAGTGTATGATTGCGCCCGTCAGCCCCGCCGGGGCTTGTGGAAAACCACCATGGACTTACCCAGTAGTTACTCGCTAACACGATTCATACAGAAAGATCTGACCGATTGATTCCCTCGGCGTGCTCCGCTGCTGGGAGTGGAGTTCGCCTATGACCGAAGTAGAAGTTAAAAAAGCGCAAGAAAGCCTGCAGGATCGCCTGGCCCAGGTGGTCGAACTGCTGCAGCGTCAGCGCATGGTCGAAGACCTGACCCATCGCCAGGAAGGCGCGCACAATGACCTGGTGGAAAACCTGGTCCACCGCCAGAACCTCGTCGAGCTGCAGCGCAAGCTCGATGACCTGCACCCCGCCGACATCGCCTACATCCTCGAAGCCTTGCCCCTGGAAGATCGCCTGACGGTCTGGCAGCTGGTGCGCTCGGAGCGCGATGGCGACATCCTGCTGGAAGTTTCCGATTCGGTTCGCCAATCGCTGATCGCCGACATGGACGATCACGAGCTGCTGGCTGCCGCCAAGGAGATGGACGCCGACGAACTGGCCGACCTCGCCCCAGAGCTGCCGCGTGACGTTGTTCACGAGCTGATGGAAACCCTCGATGCCCAGCAACGCGAGCGGGTGCGTTCGGCGCTGAGCTATGACGAGGAGCAGGTCGGTGCGCTGATGGACTTCGAGATGGTCACCATCCGCGAAGACGTCAGCCTGGAAGTGGTGCTGCGCTACCTGCGCCGCCTGAAAGAATTGCCGAACCACACCGACAAGTTGTTCGTGGTCGATTACGACGGCATCCTCAAGGGGGTATTGCCGATCAAGCGCCTGCTGGTCAACGACCCGGAGAAGAAGGTGGCGGAGGTCATGGCGACCGACCCTGTCTCCTTCCAGCCCGAGGAAGATGCCTACGATGCAGCGCAGGCTTTCGAGCGTTATGACCTGGTATCCGCCCCGGTGGTGGACAAGAGCGAACGCCTGATCGGCCGTCTGACCATCGACGAAATGGTTGACCTGATCCGTGAGGAAAGCGAGAGCGAAGTCCTCAACATGGCGGGTCTGCGTGAAGAGGAAGATATTTTCGCCTCGGTCTGGCGTTCGTTCCGCAACCGTTGGGCGTGGCTGGCCATCAACCTGATTACCGCGTTCGTTGCTTCGCGAGTGATCGGGTTGTTCGAAGGTTCGATTGAAAAGCTGGTGGCGTTGGCTGCGTTGATGCCGATCGTTGCGGGTATTGGTGGCAACTCTGGTAACCAGACCATCACCATGATCGTCCGCGCCATGGCCCTGGACCAAGTGTCGCCAGGCAATACCAGCCGCTTGATGCGCAAGGAATTGGCGGTGTCGCTGATCAACGGCCTGGTTTGGGGCGGAGTGATTGGTGCGGTGGCTTTCTGGCTGTATGGCAGCTGGTCGCTGGGGGTGGTGATGACTGCAGCGATGACCTTGAACTTGTTGTTGGCAGCGCTGATGGGCGTGCTGATCCCGATGACATTGGCCCGCCTGGGGCGCGACCCTGCGATGGGGGCGAGCGTGATGATCACTGCTGTGACCGACAGCGGTGGTTTCTTCATCTTCCTTGGGCTGGCGACGCTGTTCCTGTTGTAAGCCGGTCCTCCCTGTGGGAACGTCCCACAGGGAAATGCCTTTGCTGCCAATCAGTCATCCACAAAAAAGCCAGCTTACGCTGGCTTTTTTGTGTTCGCTGCAGGCCTCAGGAAGCGTCTGCGGCCATTTCCACATCGTGAGCGATGAGGGCGACCAGGGCGTTCTGCTGGCGGTGGGACAGTTGGCGGAAACGCTGCAGCAACTCGCGCTCATGCAGGGACAGCTCGGGGCTGTCCAGGCGCATGCTCAGTTCATCACCCAGCGCACCTTCCTGGATAAGGCTCTGCTCCAGGCGTGCAATGATCTCGGAGTTCATGCTGCGGTGGTGGTTGCGCGCTACCTCGGCAATGCGCTCACGCATTCCGTCAGGCAGGCGGACGACGAACTTGTCAGCAGTGCGGCTCGAATAAATAGCCTGTTTCATTGGGCGCATATAAATTGACCAGAGTTTGGTTCAGGGGAAGCGGTTCTCAAATTGGCCGCACGGGATGGAAGTACGACCGTGGCGACGACAAAATGTTCAACCGCCAGTGAAAAATGGATGCTCATCTTGCCTCATGGTCGCCGTTTGCTTGGCGTCAATTATGTGACAAATAGTGAGCCGGATAAAGGCTTTATGCCAGTACCAATTATCAGAAATGAGCACTGGTTTGAAAAGTTTTACATGCTCTGGCTAGCCTGGCCGTCAGTCTTTTGCCGTCAATAATCGGTAAAACGCAGAAAAATGCCCAGAAAAGCCCTAGAATGCGCCGGTTCTCTCCATAGAGCATAGTGGCTATGCAACATGACGCAAGCGACCGCCGATCAGGGACGGGCCGGTTGATATTTCTGGTTGGGCCGTCGGGTTCCGGGAAAGACTCCCTGATCGACGCTTCGCGTGAGCAACTGGCCCTCGCCGGGGTAGAAATTGCCCGCCGGGTCATCACCCGTTCGGCCGAAGCCAAAGGCGAAGCTGCCCAAGGGGTCACGCCTGAGCAGTTTGATACCTTGCGTGCGCAGGGTGCGTTTGCCATGCACTGGCGGGCCAATGGCCTGGACTATGGCATACCCCGGCAGGTGGACCAGTGGTTGGCGGCGGGGAGGGCAGTGCTGGTGAATGGCTCGCGGGCTTATCTGCCAGAAGCCCGTCAGCGCTACCCGGATTTGTTGGCCGTGTTGGTCGAGGTCAAGCCTGAGGTGCTGCGCCAGCGCTTGCTGGCCCGGGGTCGGGAAACTGCAGAAGAAGTGGAGCAGCGCCTGGCGCGCAGCGCACGCTTGCAAGCTGCAGCCGACCCGTCGGTACATGTGCTGGATAATTCTTCCACACTGGAGGCGGCGGTCGCCGCATTTGTTTCGCTGCTTCGCCATCAGGGCGTGCTACCACGGGGATAGCAGCGGCAGAAAAGGATTACGCGAAAAAGCCCAGTTGAGGCATGACAAACGCCAGCATGCTGGTTAACATGCTGGCCATCCCGCTGTGCAGCGCTCGCTGCCGGTCGTAGCGTCTCAGTAGCTCAATTGGATAGAGCATCCCCCTCCTAAGGGGAAGGTTGCAGGTTCAATTCCTGCCTGGGACGCCATTCTCGTCATTCCCATTATTGTCTCCGTTGCCTTTGTCGCCGTCGTGCTGCTGTTGACAGCACCTGCGCTTGGCCAGCGCTGTCATGCATCACGTCCGTGGGCTAACGCCGCGCTTGGGGCCAGCCGCTGACGCATCAGGAAGTACCCCGCCACCACCAGCAGTACCGTCAGCACCGTGAACCAGAATTGGAAACGCGATGCCGGGTCGAACGCCTGGGTGCCGATGACTGCCAGCAAGGCGAACAGCGCAATGATATTGGTGTAGGGGAACAGCCAGGCACGGAAGGCGTTTGGGGCGACCGCTTCGTGGCGGGTTTTCCTGCGCATCGCCACGTGGGCGATGATGATGAAGATCCATACGACCATGACCAGGCTGCCGGTACTCTTGGCCAAGGTCATGAACAGGTCGCCGCCACTGACAAAGTGCACGGTCAGGATCATCGTGCAGATCGACAGGCTCAGCAGCAGTGCATTGATCGGTACGCCCTTGGCACTGGTGCGTGAGAACAGCTTGGGCGCGTGACCGCGCTGGCTCAGCGAGAACAGCATGCGCGAGTTGGAGAACATGAACGAGTTCATCACCGACATGAACGAGACGAACAGCACCAGTTTCATGGCCACTGCAGCACCACCGAACCCGGCCAGGCTGAACAGCGAAACATAGGGCGAGGCCAGGTTGGCCTTGTCGGTCCAGGGCAGGCAAAGGATCAGGATCGACACAGAGCCTACGTAGAACAGCATCACCCGCAGGATCACGCTCTTGATCGCACGGATCACGTTCTGTCGCGGGTTCTCTGACTCACCCGCGGCCACAGCGGCAATTTCGCTGCCGCCCAGGGAGAAAATCACCACGATAACGCCGGCCATCACCGGTGACAGGCCGTTGGGCATGAAGCCGTCATGGGCGGTGAGGTTGATCAGGCCGGGGGCGGGAATCTCACTGTGCAGGCCGAGCAGGATCGAGACGCCCAGCAGCATGAAGATGAGGATGGTGGCGACCTTCATCGCGGCGAGCCAATACTCGACTTCGGCAAACGAACGCACCGAGTAGGCGTTGCTGGCCATGAGTGTCACCAGCATCAGGAAGGCACCTGCCCAGATCGGTAGCCAGGGCAGGAAGTCATGCAGGATGGCGCCCAGCAGTACCGCTTCCAGGGTGATGGTCATCATCGACTTGAACCAGTACAGCCAGCCGACCGCAAACCCTGCCCAGTCACCGAGGTAGGTGTTGGCGTAGGTCGAGAACGACCCTGCATCCGGGTTGCGGCAGGCCATTTCGCCCAGCATGAACATGACCAGGGTGACCACCAGGCCACCAATGAAATACGACAGTATGGCCGCGGGCCCTGCCGATGCGATCAGTGAGCCCGAGCCCATGAACAGCCCTGCACCGATCACCCCACCCAGCGCGATCATGGTGATATGCCGCTGCTTGAGGCTTTGCTTCAAACCGTGTGATTGCATTTCCTTGTCCTCTCTTATTTTAGGAGGGATCCGACATCGTCCCCCTACGCAGGCATCGTCATGCGCCTGCGTCCACGCGTGGCAAATAGCTACCAGCCTGCCACCCTGGACAATAAGGCCAAGGACCTCAAACGAATTCTCTGCACAACATCCTGCCGATTTTTCCTGAGACCGGTCATGGCGCCGGCAGCGTTGCAGTTGACGAAGCCATGCACCACCTGAACATCGACGCCACCGCACGCCTTCAAACCGCTCAGGCTGGGGCGCCTTGGACGAACCGTGGCGCTCTCCTTAGCGGCCGCTGGCATTCCCTCACACCGGGCTTGCCGCTTGTTGCTCTTCATCCACGCCGCCGTCCACCTTGGCGACCTGCTCTTGCGCTTTCTCCTCGATCTTGCGCTTGATGTCTTCTTTCATGCGCTGGGCGATCAACTCGTCGACCTTTGCTTTCATTTCGGGCGGCAGGGCGTCGTACTCTTCTTCGGTCAAGCCTATTTCACGCAGCAGTTTTTCCTTGATCATCTCGCCGGGCGACTTGGACATGAAGTCGTGAAATTCCTGCCGGGCAGTCTTGGACGGCAGAGGTTCTCCGATGACCGGCTCGGTGGTCGCAGAACTCAGGTTTTGCAGCATCACCTTGAATTTGGCAAAGGCTTCTGCACGAGCATCCTCTGCGTTTTGCTGAGCGGTGCTGCCTCCATTCTGCTGTTGGCTCGCCGTGTTGGCGGTGGATATTGGCGTGCGGACCGGTGCAATCTGGGCCACTGCCTGCTCATCGCTGGTGGACCGAGGCTGATGGAGCGTGGGCTGCCAGCTGACGCCGTTAGGGGCGATTATCATGTTTCCTCCTTGGAAATCTCGTTGGCAGGTACCAAGCGCAAAAGCCATGCCAGCGCTGTGCCGGTCGAAATCAGGGCGTTGGCACTATTTCGGTTGCACGCGGGTGGGCATATGCTTGCCCGTGATAGGCATCATCTTGCCGCTCGCGGCAATCAACACCACTGTCGGCAGCCCCTTGATCGGAGCGCAGTTGCTGGGCATCAGGGAGAGCGTCCATGAGTCAAGACACCAGGCCGGTACCTGCCGGCTTCAGTGAACAGCAGTTGCACACCTTGTTCGATTTGATCAGCGATGGCATCTGGGACTGGAATGCCAATACCGGCTACGTTTATCGCAACCCGGGCTGGTACAACATGCTGGGTTATGCCAGCCACTCCATGGCCAACTCGGTATTTACCTGGGAAAGCGTGATCCATCCCGAAGACTACCCTCGGGTAATGGCCCATTTCGAGGCCTATATCAATCAGCGCAACGAGCGCTACCGCATTGAATACCGTTGCCGTTGTCAGGACGGCAGCTACATCTGGATCGAAGACAGCGGCTACGTCATCGCGCATAACGAGGACGGTTCCGTGGCACGCATGCTGGGTGCGCATCGCAATATCGACGCTGGCAAGCGCTTGGTGACGCAACTGGAACAGAAGAACCAGTCGCTGGAATTTCAGGTGGCCGAACGCACCCGTGAGTTGTCCTGGGTGAACCAGCAGTTGCAGCGGCAACTGGACGAAAACCGTGAATTGGCCGAACGCGATGCGTTGACCCGTGTCGCCAACCGTTACCGGCTGGAGAGCGCGTTGCAGCGGGAGTGCCAGCGCGCCCAGCGCTTCCGCCAGCCGTTGTCGCTGATTGCCATGGACATGGATGATTTCAAGCCGATCAACGACCGCTACGGTCACGCCCGTGGCGATGCGGCGCTGGTCCGGGTGGCCGAAAGCCTGCGCACCTGCTTGCGCGAACTGGACCTGCTGGCGCGCTGGGGCGGCGACGAGTTCGTCATCGTGCTGCCGCAGACCGCGCTGGGGGAGGCGCTGGATGTGGCGGCGCGCTTGCGTCAGGTGCTGGAGCAGGTGGAGCCGGTGGGTGATTGCCGGCTGACCATGAGCTATGGCGTGGTGCAATGGCTGGAAGGGGAGGACCAGCACGCGCTGCTGGCGCGTGCCGACAAGGCGCTCTACAGGGCCAAGGGTACAGGCAAGAACGCAATTGCCGAGTAGCTAGTGTGGTGTTTCACAAATAACGACCATAATTCGCGGCGCTTTTTGCGCTCATGCGGCGTTGTCGCTCCTCGCCGTAGCTGGGCTACGACTCGTCGCGACGCCTTGCCTGAGCGCAAAAATCGCTCGCGAGTTATTGGCCGTATTTGCAAAACACCACACTAGCCCCTCAAAGAGCGCGCTGTTTTCTGGAGGCTTGGATGGCCTGAATGAAAAAAGACCCGCAGCGCCTCTCGGCGCAGCGGGCCAAATCGGCCTCGGCCGCTTCAGTGTCAGATATGCAAGGCGTGGCCCAACGCGCGCAGGGCGGCTTCTTGCACCGCTTCACCCAACGTGGGGTGGGCATGAATGGTGCCGGCCACATCTTCCAGGCACGCGCCCATCTCCAGCGATTGGGCAAACGCGGTGGATAGCTCGGAGACCGCCACGCCAACCGCCTGCCAACCCACGATCAGGTGGTTGTCACGGCGCGCCACCACCCGCACGAAACCGCTTTTCGACTCCAGGCTCATGGCCCGGCCATTGGCGGCAAACGGGAACTGCGCGACGATGCAGTCCAGGCCCTGCTGGCTGGCTTGTTCCGGGGTCTTGCCGACCACCACCACTTCCGGGTCGGTAAAGCACACGGCGGCAATCGCTGCCGGCTCGAAGCGTCGGGCCTTGCCGGCGATGATTTCGGCGACCATCTCGCCTTGGGCCATGGCCCGGTGCGCCAGCATCGGTTCGCCAGCGACGTCGCCGATGGCCCAGACGTTGTGCATGCTGGTATGACAGCGCTCGTCGATGGCAATGGCGGCGCCGTTCATCTTCAGGTCCAGGCATTCCAGGTTGAAGCCCTTGGTGCGTGGCCGGCGGCCAACGGCCACCAGTACCTGGTCGGCCTCCAGGCGCAGTTGCCCACCCTTGCCGTCGCTGGCCAGCAGGCAGCCATTTTCGTAGCCCTCGACGCTGTGGCCCAGGTGCAACGCGATGCCCAGTTTCTTCAGCGACTCGGCCACCGGGGCGGTCAATTCGCTGTCGTAGGTCGGCAGGATGCGCTCACGTGCTTCCACCACACTCACCTGTGCACCCAGCTTGCGATAGGCAATGCCCAGCTCCAGGCCGATATAGCCACCGCCAACCACCACCAGGTGTTGCGGCAGGGCTTTCGGCGCCAGAGCTTCGGTCGAGGAAATCACCGGGCCACCCAGCGGCAGCATCGGCAGTTCGACACTGCTGGAACCGGTCGCCAGCAACAGATGCTCGCACTGGATACGCTGGCCATCGACCTCGACCTGCTTGCCGTCCAGTACCTTGGCCCAGCCATGCATCACTTTCACCCCGTGCTTTTTCAGCAAGGCGGCAACACCGGTGGTCAGACGGTCGACAATGCCGTCCTTCCAGGTGACGCTCTGGCCGATGTCCAGGCGCGGCGAAGCCACGCTGATGCCCAGCGGCGAGGGTTCGGTAAAGCGCGAGGCCTGGTGAAACTGCTCGGCCACGTGGATCAGCGCCTTGGACGGGATGCAGCCGATGTTCAGGCAGGTGCCGCCCAGTGCCTGGCCTTCCACCAGTACGGTAGGAATGCCCAGTTGCCCGGCGCGGATGGCTGCTACATAGCCGCCAGGGCCGCCGCCGATGATCAACAGGGTAGTCTGGATAATCTGTTGCATGCTCACTCCACGAACAGGCAGGCGGGTTGTTCGAGCAGGCCACGCACGGCCTGGATGAACAGGGCGGCGTCCATGCCATCGACCACGCGATGGTCGAACGAGCTGGACAGGTTCATCATCTTGCGCACGACGATCTGGCCGTCGATCACCACCGGCCGTTCGACCATGCGGTTGACCCCGACGATTGCCACTTCCGGGGTGTTGACCACCGGCGTGCTGACAATGCCACCCAAGGCGCCGAGGCTGGTCAGGGTGATGGTCGAGCCGGACAGCTCTTCACGGCTGGCCTTGTTGTTACGTGCAGCGTTGGCCAGGCGCGAAATCTCGCCGGCATTGGCCCACAGGCTGCCTGCTTCGGCGTGGCGCAGCACGGGTACCATCAGGCCGTTGTCACCCTGGGTGGCAATACCCACATGCACCGCGCCATGGCGGGTGATGATCTGCGCTTCGTCGTCGTAGGTCGCGTTGATCTGCGGGAAGTCACGCAGCGCCACGACGAGGGCGCGCACCAGGAATGGCAGCAAGGTCAGCTTGCCGCGGCTGTCGCCGTGCTTGCTGTTGAGTTGCTGGCGCAGGGCTTCCAGGGCGGTGACGTCGATTTCCTCGACATAACTGAAGTGCGCGACCCGGCGTTTGGCGTCCTGCATGCGCTGGGCGATCTTGCGGCGCAGGCCGATCACCGGCACCTGTTCGCTGTCGGTGCGCTTGGCATAACCATCAGGTGCTTGCCCGGCATTGCTTTGCGGCTTGCTCATGAAGGCGTCGAGGTCTTCGTGCAGAATGCGCCCGGCCGGGCCGCTACCATGCACATAACGCAGTTCGATACCGGCGTCCAGGGCGCGTTTGCGCACGGCCGGCGAGGCCAGCGGCTTGTCGCCCGGCTGGCGCGGCACGATGGGCGCAGCTTCGTGGTTGGCGGGCGCCTGGTACACGGCGGGTTTTACGTCTTTCTGCGGTTCCGGCTTGGCTGCAATCGGGGCGGCCGGGGCCTCTACCGTTTTTGGCTGAGGCACGTCCACATGGTTGCCGCTGCCTTCCACTTCGATGCGGATCAGTTCGCTACCGACCGCCATCACTTCCCCGGGCTGGCCACCCAGGGCCAACACCTTGCCGCTGACCGGCGAGGGGATTTCCACAGTGGCCTTGTCGGTCATGACGTCGGCCACCACCTGGTCCTCGGCGATGATGTCGCCGACCTTGACGAACCATTCCACCAACTCGACCTGCGCGATGCCTTCGCCAATGTCCGGCATCTTGATGACGTGCGTGCCCATTCAGACCTCCATGACCTTTTTCAGTGCCGCACCTACCCGCGAAGGGCCGGGGAAGTAAGCCCATTCCTGTGCGTGAGGGTAGGGGGTGTCCCAGCCGGTGACGCGCTCGATCGGCGCCTCCAGGTGGTGGAAGCAGTGCTCCTGCACCAGCGCCACCAGCTCGGCACCGAAGCCGCAGGTGCGGGTGGCCTCGTGCACCACCACGCAACGGCCGGTCTTTTTCACCGACTCGACGATGGTGTCCAGGTCCAGCGGCCACAGGCTGCGCAGGTCGATCACTTCGGCATCGACGCCGCTTTCTTCGGCGGCCACCTGGGCCACGTACACCGTGGTGCCGTAAGTCAGTACGGTCACGTCATTGCCAGGGCGGGTAATGGCGGCCTTGTCCAGCGGTACGGTGTAATAGCCGTCGGGCACGGCGCTGTGCGGGTGCTTCGACCACGGGGTTACAGGGCGGTCGTGGTGGCCATCGAACGGGCCGTTGTACAGGCGTTTGGGCTCCAGGAAGATTACCGGGTCGTCGCATTCGATCGAGGCAATCAGCAGGCCTTTGGCGTCATAAGGGTTGGACGGCATCACGGTGCGCAGGCCGCAGACCTGGGTGAACATCGCTTCCGGGCTCTGGCTGTGAGTCTGGCCGCCATAGATGCCGCCGCCGCAAGGCATGCGCAGGGTCAGCGGGGCAATGAACTCGCCGGCCGACCGGTAACGCAGGCGGGCCAGCTCGGAGACGATCTGGTCGGAGGCCGGGTAGAAGTAGTCGGCGAACTGGATCTCCACCACCGGGCGCAGGCCATAGGCACCCATGCCCACGGCGGTACCGACGATGCCGCTCTCGGAGATGGGCGCGTCGAACACGCGCGATTTGCCGTACTTGTTCTGCAGGCCTTCGGTGCAGCGGAACACGCCGCCGAAGTAACCGACGTCCTGGCCGTACACCACCACATTGTCGTCGCGCTCAAGCATGACATCCATGGCCGAGCGCAGGGCCTGGATCATGGTCATGGTAGTGGTGGCCATGGCGGTTTCCGGGTTGATGCTGTTGTTGTGGTCGTTCATCTCAAACCCCCAGTTCCTGGCGTTGACGGCGCAGGTGTTCGGGCATCTCCTTGTACACATCCTCGAACATCGAGGCGGCGCTCGGGATGTGCCCGTTGGCCAGGGTGCCGTACTGCTCGGCTTCTTTCTGTGCGGCAATCACCGCAGCTTCGAGCTCGGCCGTGACGGCCTGGTGTTCTTCCTCGGACCAGTGGCCGATCTTGATCAGGTGCTGCTTCAGGCGGGCGATCGGGTCACCCAGCGGGAAGTGGCTCCAGTCGTCGGCAGGGCGGTACTTGGAGGGGTCGTCCGACGTCGAGTGCGGGCCGGCACGGTAGGTGACCCACTCGATCAGGCTTGGGCCCAGGCCGCGGCGGGCGCGCTCGGCCGCCCAGCGCGAGGCGGCGTACACGGCGACGAAGTCGTTGCCGTCAACCCGCAGCGAAGCAATACCGCAACCCACGCCACGGCCGGCAAAGGTGGTCGACTCGCCACCGGCGATGGCCTGGAAGGTGGAAATGGCCCACTGGTTGTTGACCACGTTGAGGATGACCGGGGCGCGGTATACGTGGGCAAAGGTAAGGGCGGTGTGGAAGTCTGACTCGGCAGTAGCGCCGTCACCGATCCACGCCGAGGCGATCTTGGTATCGCCCTTGATCGCCGATGCCATGGCCCAGCCGACCGCCTGTACGAACTGGGTCGCCAGGTTGCCGCTGATGGTGAAGAAGCCGGCTTCGCGCACCGAGTACATGATCGGCAACTGGCGGCCCTTGAGGGGGTCGCGCTCGTTGGACAGCAGTTGGCATATCATCTCGACCAGCGACACGTCGCGGGCCATCAGGATGCTTTGCTGGCGGTAGGTCGGGAAGCACATGTCGGTGCGGTTCAGCGCCAACGCCTGGCCGCTGCCGATGGCTTCTTCGCCCAGGCTTTGCATGTAGAAGGACATCTTCTTCTGGCGCTGGGCAACCACCATGCGGCTGTCGAAGATCCGCGTCTTGAGCATGGCGCGCATGCCTTGACGAAGGATCTGCGGGTCAATGTCTTCGGCCCAGGGGCCTTGCGCGTCGCCTTGCTCGTCGAGCACGCGGACCAGGCTGTAGGACAGGTCGGCAGTGTCGGCAGCATCGACATCGATCGCGGGTTTACGGGCTTGACCTGCATCGTTGAGGCGCAGGTAGGAAAAATCGGTCTGGCAGCCTGGCCGGCCGGTGGGCTCGGGCACATGCAAACGCAGGGGGGCGTACTCGTTCATGCTTTTTACGCTCGCTCGGGTATTTGTTTTTGTGAGCTCTGAAGCGGCCGCCGCTGAGTACCGGCTTGTGACTGGTAAGTCAGCGTCACCTACATCTTAGTGGCCCGGCAGGAGAATTTTTCTCTCAAGTTGATTGCCTTTGCTGAGCGGGGCAGATAAACATTCCGCATAAACACAAAAAACCGGTGATTTTGTCTTATGCGCAAACTCGATCGTACTGATATCGGCATTCTCAACAGCCTGCAAGAGAACGCCCGCATCACCAATGCCGAGCTGGCACGCTCGGTGAACCTGTCGCCCACGCCTTGTTTCAACCGGGTGCGGGCCATGGAAGAGCTGGGGGTGATCCGCCAGCAGGTGACCTTGCTGTCGCCTGAGGTGCTGGGGCTGGATGTGAATGTGTTTATCCATGTCAGCCTGGAAAAACAGGTGGAGCAGTCGTTGCATCGGTTTGAAGAAGAGATCGCCGAGCGGCCCGAGGTGATGGAGTGCTACCTGATGACCGGGGACCCGGATTACCTGTTGCGGGTGCTGCTGCCGAGCATCCAGGCGCTGGAGCGGTTTCTCGATTACCTGACGCGCTTGCCGGGGGTGGCCAATATTCGTTCGAGTTTTGCCCTGAAGCAGGTGCGCTACAAGACGGCGTTGCCGTTGCCGGCCAATGGCATGACCTTGCGGGAGTAGGGGGCTGTGCCGGCCTCTTCGCGGGTGACCCCAGTCCTACACGGGGCGCACCCACCTGTAGGCGCGGGGTCACCCGCGAAGAGGCCGACACAGGCACCTATATAGGCTGCTTGATATTTTAAACACCCGCAGCCTATGTTGTTGTCAGCCTACAACAACAAGGACAAGCGTCATGAGCACCGCTCAGCTCCAGGGCATCGATGAAATCGAATGCGTCACCCCCGACCTCAACGGCGTCCCGCGCGGCAAGGTGATGACCGCCGACGGCTTCCTCGAAGGCCGTCGCCTGCAGATGGCCCGGGGTGTGCTGCTGCAGTGCATCATGGGTGGCTACCCAGCGGCGAAGTTCTACGGCAGTGACGACGGCGACCTGGCACTGGTGGCCGAACCCAGTCAGGTCCACCGCCTGCCCTGGAGCAAGGACGGCCGCGCCTTGGCCATCTGCGATGCCAACGAGCTGGATGGCCGGCCCTCGGCACTGTCCACCCGGGGCCAGCTAAAAGCCGTGATAGCCCGCTATGCGGCACTGGGCCTGGCGCCGGTAGTGGCAACCGAGCTGGAGTTCTTCGTCTTTGCCCCCAACACCGACCCGCAGCAACCGTTCCTGCCGCCTGTAGGCAGCGATGGCCGCCGCGAGCTGGGCCATTCGGCGTTCAGTGTCAGTTCCAACAACGGCCTGCGCCCGTTCTTCAAGGAGGTGTACCACTGCATGGCCGCGCTCGGCCTGCCACGTGACACCTTCATGCACGAAATGGGTGTCAGCCAGTTCGAGATCAACCTCCTGCACGGCGACCCGCTGCTGTTGGCCGACCAGACCTTCCTGTTCAAGCACCTGCTCAAGGAAGTGGCGCTCAAGCACGGGCTGACCGTAGTCTGCATGGCCAAGCCGCTGGCGCGTACGCCCGGCAGTTCCATGCACATTCACCAGAGCCTGGTCGAGGCCGGCAGCGGGCGTAACGTGTTCAGTGACGAGCAGGGCCTGCCGACAGACACCTTCCACCACTTCATCGGTGGGTTACAGGCGTGCATGGCCGACTTCACCGCCCTGTTCGCGCCCAACGTCAATTCCTACCAGCGCCTGTGCCACCCCTATGCCTCGCCGAACAATGCGTGCTGGTCCGAGGACAATCGCGCCGCTGGCTTGCGCATTCCGGCCAGTGCACCGGTAGCGCGACGGGTGGAAAACCGCCTGCCTGGCGCCGATGCCAACCCGTACCTGGCCATTGCTGCCAGCCTGGCCGCCGGGCTGCATGGCATCGAGCAGCGCTTGCAACCGTCGCCGGCCATCCAGGGCGAATTCGAAGTGCCCGAGCACCTGAGCCTGCCGTGCACGCTGCACGCGGCCCTTGAAAGGCTCAAGCGCAGCGCGCTGGCGCGGGAACTGTTCGGCAGCGAGTTCATCGAAGGCTACATTGCCAGCAAGACGCTTGAGCTGAGCGATTTCTTCGACGAGATCACGCCGTGGGAGCGCCGGGTCCTGGCGGCACAGGCCTGAGCGCGACACAACCTGCACCGGGCACGCCCCCGCAATGCCAAATAGCTGTCGGGGGGCCTGCGCCAGGCGGTTTTTGCCTTTATGCTGCTAGCACCCAAAACTGCCACCTGACCAGGGAGCTCCACGGGACGTATGCGAAATGTATGGAAGCCGTTTCAGTCGTTGTATTTCGCCGCGCTGATGATGTTGATCGGCTCGGGCCTGCTCAGCACCTACCTGGCCCTGCGCCTGGCTGCCGACCACGTCGACAGCCTGTGGGTGGGTGCGTTGATGGCGGCCAACTACTTTGGTCTGGCGGTTGGCGGCAAGGTTGGCCACCGGCTGATCGGACGGGTAGGGCACATACGCGCCTATGCCACCTGTGCCGGTATCGTCGGCGCTGCGGTGCTCGGTCATGGCCTGACCAGCTGGCTGCCGGCCTGGGTCGGGCTGCGCATGATCGTCGGCCTGGGGATGATGTGCCAATACATGGTCATCGAGAGCTGGCTCAATGAGCAGGCCGATGTGAAACACCGGGGCGCGGTGTTCAGCGGCTACATGATTGCCTCGTACCTGGGGCTGGTGCTTGGCCAGTTGATTCTGGTGGTGCACCCGCAGCTCGGCCCTGAGCTGCTGATGCTGGTGGCGATGTGCTTTGCCCTGTGCCTGGTGCCCGTGGCGATGACCCGGCGTATTCACCCGGCGCCCTTGCGCCCGGCACCGATGGAGCCGAAGTTTTTCATCAAGCGCGTGCCGCAGTCGCTCAGTACGGTTTTGGGCTCGGGGCTGATTGTCGGCTCGTTCTACGGTCTGGCGCCTTTATATGCGTCAAGCCAGGGGATGAGTACCGAGCAGATCGGTCTGTTCATGGGTAGCTGCATTTTTGCCGGCCTGCTGGTGCAGTGGCCGCTGGGCTGGTTGTCTGACCGTTATGACCGGGCGGTGCTGATTCGGAGTGTGGCAGTGGGGCTGGCGCTGGCGGCTGCGCCATTGGCGATACTGCCCAGTGTGCCGCTGGAGTTGCTGTTCGGTATCGGCTTCCTGATCTCGTTGCTGCAGTTCTGCCTGTACCCGCTGGCGGTTGCCTTTTCCAATGACCACGTGGAAAGCGAGCGCCGGGTATCGCTGACGGCGATGCTGTTGGTGACCTACGGTGTGGGTGCATGCGTCGGCCCCCTGGCGGCAGGGGTTCTGATGAAAGTGCTGGGCGCGCAGATGCTGTATGCGTTCTTCGTATTCTTTGCTCTGGTGCTGGTCTGGCGTATTCGGCCGAAAGCGGTTACCGGCCTGCATCAGGTGCAGGACGCACCGCTGGGCCACGTGGCGATGCCGGCGGCCGGTTCGCCGTTGTCGGCGGCGCTGGACCCGCGGGTGGATGAGCAGACGGTGCAGGACGTGATGCAGGCGCCGGTGGCGGCTGAAGATACCGAGGATGAAGAGAAGGGCGCGCAGCAACAGGCGCCTGAACCTGAAGAGGTCAGCAAGTCGGTGTAGGAGCGGGTTTACCCGCGAAGAGGCCAGCCCAGCAGAAACACAAATGAAAACGCCACCTCAGCAGGTGGCGTTTTCTGTTTTACCGACCGACGATCAATAATCGTCCTTGTCGAACCGCCGAGCTTCACGCTGCAGCTGGTACACGAAACTCTCGATCTTGCGTTGAGCCTGGCCGCTCAGGTTGTGGAAGCGTACGCCGGCAAAGGTGGTGTTGATGCGCTCTTCATAGTGCAGATGACGCAGCTCGACCATGGTGTCCACCAGGCCCAGTGGGTTGCCCGCCTTGAAACGCTCATACACTTGGCCCAGTTGCAAACGGTCTTCGACATTGCCTTCAAAGCGCAGTTTGCAGCCAGTGGCCGAGATATCCAGCAGCTTGCCTCGCATGGCGCCGTTGCCCTTGAGGTGAGCACCGTCGAGGATGATGTCGACCAGCTGCGATAGCTTCAGCGCGGCGCGGAAGGCGTTGCGGCGCTGGTGATAGGTCATCTCTTGTGGCAGGGCGCCGCTGTAGCAACGGTGGCCGTCGACTTCGCTGATTTTCAGCGTGTGATCGCATTCCCAGGCGATGCGTACACCATCGTGGAAGCCTTCGACACGGAAGTGCTCACCGTTCTCAATGAATTTCTCGCCGTCACGGGGGATCATCTCATCCAGTGCCAGGGTGTTGCTTTCGCGGTCCACGTGCACCACATAGCTCTGGAAGCGCTGGCTGCGGTCATGGAAGGTGATGATCAGGGGGTCGTGGCTTTCCTGCAGCTGCCGCAAGTTGGCCGCAATCTCCAAGGGGGTGCTCAACACCTTGGGTGGTTGCGGGGCATCGGATTCATTGAACACAGCTTATCGTTCTCCAGGCAAAAGCGACACACGCAAGTAACGGCATTTTGCCACTATGTTCTGTGCCTTGATAGAAAAATCACACTTGGCTGAGCGCGCGCGGCTTGGCCAGCGGCGAGGTGCTGCCACGGCTGTCGTAGAGCGAAGGCGAGTCGCCGCCCTGAAGGATGCGAATCTGGTTGTTGGTGACGTGTTGCTGCACCTGGATGATCCGGCCATTGGTCTGGTTGACCTGCTGGCACTCGTCCATCAGTTGCGACAACATGTCGAGCCGCTGCAGCATCACATCACCATGGGGTGACTGCGCGGCTACAGCCTGCACGCCGGTGCGGTCGGCACTCAGGCCCAGGCTGCCGAGCAATTGGCTGCGGCGCTGGCCGTGCTGCTCGAGCAAGATGATCAACGACTGCTTACGCGCCAGGATTTGCTCCAGCAGCGGCATGTCGCGGCCATGCAGGGCGATTGCTTCCTTGTGCAGAAGGTCGAGCAGTTCCTGCATCGGGGCAATGTCATCTTCGATCAGTTGCAGCAAGGTGGTGTCGTGCATGGCTAACTCTTGGCTTTTCTGGCGTCCGTGAAGTCAGCGCGCCGTACGGTCAGCGCTGGGCTTCGAAATCAAGCAGTTTGCTGGCGACCCGGCCGGCATCGACCTGGTAGCTGCCGTCGGCGATTGCCTGCTTCAACTGGGCCACACGGGCGCTGTTGACCACGGGCTCGTCGCGCAGCTTGTCGCTGATTTTCTGCAACTGCTGTGCCTCCTGGCTGAGGTGTACCGCCTCTCCGCTGGCGCTGGTGTCTTTCACCGCTTCCTGGCTGGCTGCCGGTTTTTCGGCGCTGCCGGACGCGGTGTTGCCGCGCACGCCGCCCGTGACGGACGGAGAGTTATTCAAACGACTGAAGTCGATGACCATGATCAGAAACCTCTGGGTATTTGGACGCTTGCCTTGTTTTCGGCCAACCCGATATAAACTTTAGGCACAAATGCATTGCCGCCTGTCGGCAAGCCCGCGAACCCGTGTTCTGACACAGTTTAGGAAAAGCGGTTCCTCACTGCCAGCGCAATCTGGTGGCTGGCCTACATACTGACCTCGACTTGGCCCGGGCCGGTCACCCTGGCCTTGACCACGCGTTTTGAATTGAGGTTGCGTACCCGGATCTGCTCGCTCAGGCCGCCCTTGCTCAGGGCTTCGCCCGGCATGCGCACACTCAGGCTGCCACTGCGGGCAATGATCACCACCTGGTCACCCTTGCGCACTACCTCGGCCTGTTCCAGGTGTTGCGGGGTGAGCACCTGGTCGATCACCGTGGGGCGCAGCATCTTCATGCCCACCGCCTGGTCCAGCTCGGTCAGAAAGCCCTGGCCCAGGGTGCCGACATCGCGCTCGCGCAGGGCCACGTCACCTTCGCCGACCGTGTTGTCGCGCTTGAGCGGGCGGGTCACCACCACCACGTCGCGGAAAAGTCGCACGGTGGCCGGCACAAATACCGTCCACGGTGCTGCGCCGTTGCAACGTACCCGTACCGTCACCCGGCCCAGCGGCTGGGCCGGGCTTTCCAGTGAGGCGTCTAGCTGCTGGCTGCACAACGGCATGCGCAGGCGTGGGTCCAGCGGGTTGACCTGGATTTCATAGCGGCCGGCGGTCTGGGTAGTGGACAGATAATCTTCAACGGTGAATTCAAGAAACCCTTGGGTGACACCGATAAGCTGTTCAGGCAAGGTGAACGCGTTCGCCACCGTGCGAACGCCGGGCATCAGCAGGCACAGCGTGGCCAGCGGGCCAGTCAGCAGGCGTGTCAATCGTCGGGAAAATGTCGTTTTCGTGTGCATGACACTCAAAAAAGCAAAGCCCGTGCCGACTCGCTACCTGAGTTGCAACGAAAGGCTGAAACGTTAAGGAGTCTGGCATGGCGGGTGTTATGGATTCGGTCAACCAGCGCACGCAGCTGGTGGGGCAGAATCGCCTGGAATTGCTGCTGTTCCGCCTCAATGGCGAACAGCTTTACGGCATCAATGTGTTCAAGGTCAGGGAAGTACTGCAATGCCCTGCGCTGACCCTGCTGCCCAAGGCGCACCCTGTGGTGCGTGGCGTTGCCAATATTCGTGGGTCGACCATCCCGATCCTCGACTTGTCGATGGCCACCGGGTTGCGACCGCTGCAGGAAGACACACGCAACAGCTTCGTGATCATCACCGAGTACAACACCAAGACCCAAGGCTTCCTGGTGCATTCGGTGGAGCGCATCGTCAACATGAACTGGGAAGAGATCCATCCGCCACCCAAGGGTACTGGCCGTGATCACTACCTCACCGCGGTCACCCGGGTGGACAACCGCATGGTCGAGATCATCGACGTGGAGAAGGTGCTGGCCGAAGTGTCGCCGTCGTCCGAGTCGGTATCGGCCGGTGTGATCGATGCCGAAGTGCAGGACAAGGCGGTGTTGATGCGGGTGCTGACCGTCGACGACTCGTCAGTGGCGCGCAAGCAGGTCAGCCGTTGCTTGCAAACCGTTGGGGTCGAGGTGGTGGCGCTCAATGATGGCCGTCAGGCACTGAACTACCTGCGTCAGCTGGTGGATGAGGGCAAAAAGCCGGAAGAAGAGTTCCTGATGATGATCTCGGACATTGAAATGCCGGAAATGGACGGATATACGCTAACCGCGGAGATTCGCAGCGATCCGCGCATGCAAAAATTGCACATCTGCCTGCATACTTCGCTTTCCGGGGTGTTCAACCAGGCAATGGTCAAGAAGGTCGGCGCCGATGACTTCCTGGCCAAGTTCAAGCCGGACGACCTGGCCCAGCGGGTGGTCGACCGGATCAAGGCAGCGCATTGAAGCAGCCGGGGCATGCCCCCGGCACCAGTGATTGAAAAGAGGCGGCAGTAGTGTCTACGGGTAATTTGGATTTCGAACAGTTCCGGGTCTTCCTGGAGAAAGCCTGTGGCATCCTGCTGGGCGAGAATAAGCAGTACCTGGTTTCCAGCCGTCTCAACAAGCTGATGGAACAACAGGGCATCAAGAGCCTGGGTGAGCTGGTGCAGCGCATTCAGGCCCAGCCGCGCGGTGGTTTGCGCGAGCAGGTGGTCGATGCCATGACCACCAACGAGACCCTGTGGTTTCGCGACACCTACCCCTTTGAGGTGTTGAAGAACAAGGTGATCCCCGAGTTCATCCGCAGCAACCCCGGCCAGCGCCTGCGCATGTGGTCGGCGGCCTGTTCGTCGGGGCAGGAGCCGTATTCCATCTCGATGGCGATCGACGAGTTCGAGCGCAGCAACCTCGGCCAGTTGAAGATGGGGGCGCAGATCGTCGCCACCGACCTCTCCGGCACCATGCTGACCAACTGCAAGACCGGCGAATACGATAGCCTGGCGATTGCCCGCGGCCTGTCCCAGGAGCGCCTGCAGCGCTACTTCGACCCCAAGGGGCCGGGGCGTTGGGCGGTCAAGCCAGCGATTCGCAGCCGTGTCGAGTTTCGCTCGTTCAACCTGCTCGACAGCTATGCCAGTCTGGGCAAGTTCGACATCGTGTTCTGCCGCAATGTGCTGATCTATTTCTCGGCGCAGGTGAAGAAGGACATCCTGCTGCGCATTCACAGTACCCTCAAGCCAGGTGGCTACCTGTTCCTCGGCGCCTCGGAAGCGCTGAACGGCTTGCCGGACCATTACCAGATGGTGCAGTGCAGCCCGGGGATCATCTACCAGGCCAAGTAAGCACGAAGGCCGGTATCGAGAGATGCCAGTCTTTTTGTTTGCCTATCCGCTGTTCCTGCCGAGCTCCCCGTAGGACCGGGTTTACCCGCGAAGAGGCCGGCCCTGCTGGCCAATCTCCACCCGCCGTTCACCGTTACCGCCGTTACCATGTTCGCGGGTAAACCCGTTCCTACGACGGATCGGGGGTGGACATAGGTCGGTGGTTGGGCACAGGCCGCGTGTAGGAGCGGGTTTACCCGCGAAGAGGCCCGCTCAGGAAAACACTGACGTCAATTTTTTGTTTTGCCGCTTTTGCCGCCCATCAATTGCCGCTTTTGTCACCTCAGGCGGAAGGCCTTTGCCGCTTTTCTGGCATCAACCTGACAGTACTGCGCCGCAATCCTCCCTAAACACGGGCTTTTCAGTGGTTGGCACAGCCCTTGCTATACCTTGCTCAACGAAATTCCGGTCAACCTCTGAAGGTTTCCCCGACATGAGCATCAGTTTCGACAAGGCGCTTGGTATCCACGAAAAGGCCCTGGGCTTCCGCGCTCAGCGCGCCGAGGTGTTAGCCAACAATATCGCCAACGCCGACACGCCCAATTACAAGGCGCGTGACATGGACTTTTCTTCGGTGCTCGCCGCCGAGACCAGCAAGCAGCAAGGCGGCCGCTTCGCCATGGACCGTACCAACAGCCGGCATATCGAAGCCGAAGGCCTCGCCATCGCGGCTGACGATACCCTCAAGTACCGCACGCCGCTGCAGCCGTCGATCGACCAGAACACCGTGGATGCGCAGATCGAGCAATCGAACTACACGGAAAACGCGATTGGCTTCCAGGCCAGCTTCACCTTGCTCAACAGTAAATTCAAAGGGCTGGTTTCCGCCCTGCGGGGAGAATGACCATGTCCCTTTCCAGTGTCTTCAACATTGCCGGTAGCGGCATGAGCGCACAGAACACGCGTCTGAACACCGTGGCGTCCAACATCGCCAACGCCGAGACCGTGTCTTCGAGCATCGACCAGACGTACCGCGCCCGCCACCCGGTATTCGCCACCACCTTCCAGAATGCGCAGGCCGGCAGCAGCCAGTCGCTGTTCGAAGACCAGGGCGAGGCAGGGCAGGGCGTGCAGGTAAAAGGCATCGTCGAAGACCAGAGCACGCTGGAAGCACGCTACGAGCCGAACCACCCGGCGGCGAACAAGGACGGCTACGTCTACTACCCGAACGTCAATGTGGTCGAGGAGATGGCTGACATGATCTCCGCCAGCCGCGCGTTTCAGACCAACGCTGAACTGATGAACACGGCCAAGAACATGATGCAGAAAGTGCTGACCCTGGGGCAGTGATAGGAAGCCGACATGACCACCACCAATTCCACTACAGACGTCGGCAGCGCATACCTGACCTCGCTGCAGAAGCAGGCGTCCAAGACTGACAGTTCTACCGGTGCCGCCGGCAGCGCGCTGGGCAAGGACGCGTTCCTGCAGTTGCTGGTCACCCAGATGCAGAACCAGAACCCGCTCGACCCGCAGGAAAACGGCGAGTTCGTGGCCCAGTTGGCGCAGTTCAGCAGCCTGGAAAGCATGCAGTCGTTGAACGACGCAGTGACCTACATCGCGGCCGGGCTGCAATCTTCCCAGGCCTTGCAGGCCTCCTCGCTGGTCGGGCGCAATGTCATTGTCCAGACCGACAAGGCCGTGGTCGATACCAGCAAGGACATGAAGGGCTCGGTCAACCTGACGTCGTCCAGTACCTCCACCTCGGTGGGGATCTACGACAAGGACGACAAGCTGGTGCGCACCATCGAGCTCGGTACCCAGAAGTCTGGCAGCATCGACTTTACCTGGGATGGCCTGAACGATGACGGTGAAGTCGCGGCCGCCGGGACTTACACCTTCAAGGCCACCGCCTCGATCGATGGCAAGGCCACGGCCATGACCACCAACCTGCCGGCCTCGGTAACCAGTGTGACCATGGGTAGCAACGGTTCGGAGATGACGCTCAACCTGGCCGGGCTGGGCAGTGTTGCGCTTTCCAAAATCCAAAGCATCGGCATCTAGGGCCTGAGCAAAACGACAGGAGTTACACATGTCTTTCAATATCGGCCTTAGCGGCCTCTATGCAGCAAACAAGGCCCTGAACGTTACCGGCAACAACATTGCCAACGTTGCCACCACCGGCTTCAAGTCGTCGCGTGCCGAGTTCGCCGACCAGTACTCCAACTCCATTCGCGGCACCAGCGCAGGCAAGACCGTGATCGGCACCGGGGTAAAGACTGCCGCGGTTTCGCAGCTGTTCACGCCAGGCAACATCAACGCCACCGGCCAGGCGCTGGACATGGCCATTGATGGCAACGGCTTCTTTGCCCTGAACGACAACGGTTCGAAGATCTACACCCGTGCGGGCGCGTTCTACAGTGACAAGGCCGGTTATGTGGTGAATGCTTCGGGTGCCAACCTGCAGGGTTATGCGGTCGGCGAGGATGGCAAGATCATCCAGGGCATACTGACCAACCTGCAGATCGACACGTCCAACCTGACGCCGAAGCCGACCAGCCTCATCACTGAGAAGATCAACCTGAACTCGGCCGCGACCTCCCCTTCGGTGACGCCCTTCGATCCCACCAACGCCAGTTCGTACAACTTCACGTTCAATACCCCGGTGTTCGACAGCCAGGGTAACGAACACCAGATGAATCAGTATTTCATCAAGGACGACACGACCAATACCTGGTCGATGCACACCACTATCGATGGGCGCAACCCGGCTGACCCGGCTTCCACCACGCCGTTGGTCAACGCCGTGCCGTTCAAGTCCGATGGTACGCTGGACAAGGATGCAATGACTGCGGGTGACGTCGCGGGCGGCCTGAGCATTGGCGAAGACAAGATCTTCCAGCTCAACGACTGGATCCCGGCACAGAAAAATGCCGCCGGAGAGTGGTCGGCCAATGGCGCCATCGCCAACGCGGACGGTGTGAAGCTGGACATGCTGGGTGCCACCCAATACAACGCGTCGTCCGCAGAAGTCGCCAAGACCCAAGATGGCTTCGCCACCGGTGAGCTGTCGGGGCTGAGCATCGACCAGAGCGGCTACCTGTTTGCCAGCTTCACCAACGGCAAGGACAAGGTGATCGGCCAGGTGGCGATTGCCAGCTTCGCCAACCTGCAGGGCCTGACGCCGATTGGCGGTACCAACTGGAAAGAGTCCTATGCCTCGGGCGTGCCGGTGGTCGGCGCTCCGGACACCGGTACCCTCGGCCAGATTTCCGGTGGTGCCCTGGAAGACTCCAACGTCGACCTGACCGGCGAGCTGGTCAACCTGATCAAGGCGCAGAGCAACTACCAGGCCAATGCCAAGACCATTTCCACTGAAAGCACCATCATGCAGACCATCATTCAGATGACCTGATGATTGTTTTGGCTGTGGTGTTTGTAATTGGGGCCGCAACGCGGCCCCAAGAATGTGAAGGTTCACGCCAATGAAGCGGCTGTCGTTACTGGCCTTGTTCCCCTTGCTGGTGCTGGTGCTGGTTCTGCCGGCCCCCGCCGCCCCCGCCCCGTTCTATCAATGGCAAAGCCTGGTCACCGGCCGCTACCTGTGTTCGGCCCACAACCCGGGCAAAGGCTGGGTGCGCCATTCCGGCCCCTACAACAACGCCGCCTGCCGCGCCCATTGAGCAAGCCTTTGCCGCAGGCGGCAAACATCCGCCGACAAACTGACGGTTATTGCCCTTTGCCGCGCTGAAAGCCCCGTAAAACGGGTGTTTCAGACTTGGTTCAATTATTGCTTGGAACCTGCCCAGTGACAGCGCGGCAGCTACGCGCAGAGGAGAAACTGTGGACAAGTTGCTTTATGTGGCCATGACCGGCGCCAGCCAGAATGCGCTGGCGCAGAAGGCCCACGCCAACAACCTGGCGAACATTTCCACCAACGGTTTTCAGCGCGACCTGGAGCAGGCCCGCTCGATGCCGGTGTTCGGTGACAGCTTTCCGGCGCGTGCATTCGCCATGACCGAGCGCCCGGCCACCGACTTCAGTGAAGGCCCGTTGGTCGAAACTGGCCGCGACCTTGACGTGGCGGTGACCGGCAAAGGCTTTATCGCCGTGCAGGCGCCGGACGGCAGCGAAGCCTATGTGCGTACCGGTAGCCTGAACATCGATGCCCTCGGTGTGCTGCGTGCCGGCAATGGCATGCCGGTGATCGGCAACGGTGGACCGATCGCCATCCCGCCGGAGCAGAAAGTGGAAGTGGGTGCCGACGGTACCATCAGCATCCGCTCCATGGGTGAAGACCCGCGGGTGATGGCCGAGGTCGACCGCATCAAGCTGGTCAACCCGGACACCAAAGGCCTGACAAAGGGCCTGGACGGCCTGATCCATACCGCCTCCGGCCAGCCGGCCGATGCCGACGTCAACGTGCGGGTGGTGGCTGGCTTCCTGGAGGGCAGCAATGTCAACGCTGTCGAGGAAATGACCTCGGTGCTGGCGCTGTCCCGCCAGTTCGAACTGCACGTCAAGATGATGAATACGGCCAAGGAAGGCGACGAAGCCATGGCTCGGGTTTTGCAAATCGGCTAATCACTTTTGAACGGGTGCCGTAAAACAGGCGCACGAGGAGAACTCACATGCTTCCGGCTCTTTGGGTCGCTAAAACCGGCCTGTCCGCTCAGGACACCAACCTGACGGTCATTTCCAACAACCTGGCCAACGTCTCGACCACCGGCTTCAAGCGTGATCGCGCCGAATTCGCAGACCTGCTCTACCAGATCAAGCGCCAGCCTGGCGCCCAGTCGACTCAGGACAGCGAGCTGCCCTCGGGCCTGCAGGTCGGTACCGGTGTGCGTATTGTGGGCACCCAGAAAAGCTTCGTCGCCGGCAGCCTGCAAACCACCGAAAACCCGTTGGACATGGCAGTCAACGGCCGCGGTTTCTTCCAGGTCCTGCAGCCGGACGGCACCGTGTCGTACACCCGTGACGGCACCTTCCACCTGAACTCCGATGGCCAGATCGTCACCGCCAACGGCTACGCCCTGGAACCTGCCATTGTCGTGCCTAACGACGCCCAGACCTTCACCGTTGGCCAGGACGGCACCGTGTCGATCACCACCGCCGGCAACCCGGCTGCACAGGTGATCGGCAACATCCAGACCGCCGACTTCATCAACCCGGCTGGCCTGCAGGCGATCGGCGACAACCTGTTCCTCGAGACCGCCGCCAGTGGCGCACCGCAGGTCGGTACCCCAGGCCTGAACGGTTTTGGCACCACCTTGCAGCAGACGCTGGAGAACTCCAACGTCAGCACCGTGGAAGAGCTGGTGAACATGATCACCACTCAGCGTGCCTATGAGATGAACTCCAAAGTCATTTCCACGGCCGACCAGATGCTGTCGTTCGTTACTCAACAGCTCTAAGCCCTGTCACTCAGCTGCGCCCGTGAGGTAAGTGTCATGAATCGTCTGTTGTCCGTTTTCGCCCTGGGGGGGGCGGTGTTGCTGGCAGGTTGCGTCGCACCGACGCCCAAGCCCAACGACCCGTACTATGCGCCGGTGTTGCCGCGCACCCCGTTGCCGGCAGCGGCCAACAACGGTTCGATCTACCAGGCCGGTTTCGAGCAGAACCTGTACAGCGACCGCAAGGCGTTCCGGGTGGGTGACATCATCACCATCACGCTCAATGAGCGCACGTCCGCCAGCAAGAACGCGGGCTCGCAGATCGCCAAGACCAGCAAGACCGACATTGGCCTGACTTCGCTGTTTGGTAGCACGCCCAACACCAATAATCCGTTTGGTGGCGGTGACCTTTCGCTGGAGGCCGGTTATAGCGGCGATCGCGCGACCAAGGGCGACAGCAAAGCCACCCAGGGCAACACGCTGACCGGTTCGATCACCGTCACCGTGGCCGAGGTGCTGCCCAACGGCATCATCGCCGTGCGCGGCGAGAAGTGGCTGACCCTGAACACCGGCGAAGAGCTGGTGCGCATTGCCGGTATGGTTCGCGCTGACGATATCGCCACCGACAACACCGTGCCGTCCACCCGTGTGGCCGACGCGCGCATCACCTACTCCGGTACCGGTTCGTTCGCCGATGCCAGCCAGCCCGGGTGGCTGGACCGCTTCTTCATCAGCCCGCTTTGGCCTTTCTGAGTACGGATGACCATGTTCAACGTAAGGCAGCTGATTGCCACAACCCTGCTTTTGTCCTGCGCCTTCGCTGCCCAGGCCGAGCGCCTGAAGGACATTGCCAGCATCTCTGGCGTACGTTCCAACCAGTTGATTGGTTACGGCCTGGTGGTGGGCCTCAATGGCACGGGTGACCAGACCACCCAGACGCCGTTCACCCTGCAAACCTTCAACAATATGCTGTCGCAATTCGGCATCAAGGTGCCGGCCGGTTCCGGCAACGTGCAGCTGAAGAACGTTGCCGCAGTGTCGGTGCATGCCGACCTGCCACCGTTCGCCAAGCCGGGCCAGGTGGTGGACATCACCGTGTCGTCGATCGGTAACTCGAAGAGCCTGCGCGGCGGCAGCCTGTTGATGACCCCGCTCAAGGGTATCGACGGCAATGTCTACGCCATTGCCCAGGGCAACCTGGTCGTGGGCGGCTTTGATGCCGAAGGTCGTGACGGCTCGAAGATCACTGTCAACGTGCCGTCGGCCGGTCGTATTCCGGGTGGTGCCAGTGTCGAGCGTGCGGTGCCGAGCGGCTTCAACCAGGGCAATACCCTGACCCTGAACCTCAATCGTCCCGACTTCACGACCGCCAAGCGCATCGTGGACAAGGTCAACGACCTGCTCGGCCCTGGCGTGGCCCAGGCCGTGGATGGTGGTTCGGTACGGGTCAGCGCGCCGATGGACCCAAGCCAGCGCGTGGATTATCTGTCGATCCTCGAAAACCTCGAAATCGACCCGGGCCAGGCGGTGGCCAAAGTCATCATCAACTCGCGTACCGGCACCATCGTCATCGGCCAGAACGTCAAGGTGTCGCCGGCGGCGGTGACCCACGGCAGCCTGACCGTGACCATCACCGAAGACCCGATCGTCAGCCAGCCGGGTGCCTTCTCCAATGGCCAGACTGCCGTGGTGCCACGCTCGCGGGTCAATGCCGAGCAGGAAGCCAAGCCGATGTTCAAGTTCGGCCCAGGCACCACGCTGGATGAAATCGTCCGCGCGGTGAACCAGGTGGGCGCAGCGCCCGGCGACCTGATGGCGATCCTCGAAGCCTTGAAACAGGCCGGCGCCTTGCAGGCCGACCTGATCGTGATTTGAGGACGGCGCGGATGAATATCAAAAGCCAGGTATCCGGTAGTGCCGACAGCGGCGCCTACACCGACCTCAACCGTCTGAGTGCCCTCAAGCACGGCGATCGCGACAGCGAAGCCAATGTGCGTAAGGTGGCCCAGGAGTTCGAGTCGCTGTTCATCAGCGAAATGCTCAAGGCCTCGCGCAAGGCCAGTGACGTGCTGGCCGACGACAACCCGATGAACACCGAAACGGTCAAGCAGTACCGTGACATGTACGACCAGCAGTTGGCCGTGAGCATGTCTCGCGAAGGTGGCGGTATCGGCCTGCAGGACGTGCTGGTGCGCCAGCTGACCAAGGGCCGCAGTGCAGCGGCCAATACCAGCCCGTTCCCGCGCGTTGATAGCGGTGGTCCGGCATTGTGGGGCAACAAGGTGGCGGAGCCAGCGCATGCCATGGCCTCGTCCGCTACCCGCAATGACGTTGCTGCACTCAACGCGCGGCGCCTGGCCTTGCCCAGCAAACTCACCGACCGCTTGTTGGCCGGTATCGTGCCGTCGGCGCAAACCACCAATAACGCCGCCGTGCCTGCCCGTGACGGTCAGCCAGTCGCCAAGGCCTTCGCCGTACCGGACAACGGCCTGCGCATTGTCGGCCGCGCCGTGGCCCAGCCACCGCTGGCGCCGAACAAGGCTTTCACCGACAGCGACGCCTTCGTCGCCACCATGCTGCCAATGGCCGAGCAGGCCGCCCGGCGCATTGGTGTCGACCCACGCTACCTGGTGGCCCAGGCCGCGCTGGAAACCGGTTGGGGCAAGTCGGTGATGCGCAACAGCGACGGCAGCAGCAGCCACAACCTGTTCGGCATCAAAGCCACCGGCAGCTGGCAAGGCGAGCAGGCGCGGGCGATCACCAGCGAATTCCGCGATGGCCAGTTCGTCAAGGAAACCGCGGCGTTCCGCAGCTACGACTCCTACCAGGACAGCTTCCACGATCTCGTTACCTTGCTGCAGAGCAATGCTCGCTATCAAGGTGCGCTGGATGCGGCCGATAACCCTGAGCAGTTTGCAAGAGAGCTGCAAAAAGCAGGTTACGCGACCGACCCGGGCTATGCGAAGAAAATCATCAGCATTGCCCAGCAAATGCAGTCAACCCCGCAATACGCCATGGCTGGCAGAACCACGAACTTATAAAAGGACTAAATCATGTCGAGCCTGATTTCCATCGGCCTGAGTGGCCTGAGTGCCAGCCAGGCGGCCTTGTCGGTAACCAGTAACAACATCGCCAACGCCGCGACCAGTGGCTACTCGCGCCAGCAGACAGTTCAGGCGGCGGGGCCCTCGCATAACATTGGCGCAGGTTTCCTGGGTACCGGGACCACGCTGGCGGATGTGCGTCGCATCTACAGTTCCTACCTGGACAACCAGCTGCAGACAGCCACCTCGTTGCAGGCAGACTCACTGACGTTCCAGGATCAGATCACCAGCGTCGACAAACTGCTGGCCGACCGTGACACCGGCATCAGCTCGGTCCTTACCGCCTTCTTTTCGGCCCTGCAGACTGCGGCGGCGAAACCGGGTGACGTTGCCTCGCGTCAGCTGCTGCTGACCCAGGCGCAAACCCTCAGCAACCGTTTCAACGCGGTGAGCACCCAGCTGACCCAGCAGAACGCCACGATCAACTCCCAGCTCGACACCATGGCCGGCCAGGTGAACAAGCTCACCGCCAACATTGCCGAGTACAACAAGCAGATCACCGCCGCCAGCGCCTCCGGCAACACCCCCAACAGCCTGCTGGATGCGCGCAGCGAAGCCGTGCGCCAGCTCAACGAGCTGGTAGGGGTGACGGTGCAGGAGCGTGATGGCAACTACGACGTGTACCTGGGCAGTGGCCAATCGCTGGTCACCGGAACCAAGGCCAACACCTTGTCGGTGGAGCCGGGTGTGGCCGACAAGAGCCAGGTTGCCCTGCGCATCAACTATGACTCGTTCAGCTCGGACGTGACCTCGGTGGTGTCTGGTGGCGCCATTGGTGGCCTGTTGCGTTATCGCCAGGACGTGCTGACGCCGTCGATGAACGAGCTTGGTCGCGTTGCCCTGGTCGTCGCCGACAGCATCAATAGCCAGCTGGGGCAGGGCCTGGATGCCAACGGCCAGTTCGGCAGCTCGCTGTTCTCCAGCATCAACAGCGCCACCGCCATTGCCCAGCGCAGCCTGGCCTCGTCGAACAACAGTGCCGGCTCTGGCAATCTGGATGTCACCATCGCCAACAGCGGTGCGCTGACCACCTACGACTACGAGGTGAAGTTCACCAGCGCCAACCAGTACAGTGTGCGCCGCTCGGACGGCACCGACATGGGCAGCTTCGACCTGAATGCCGACCCGGCACCGGTAATCGATGGTTTCAGCCTGGCGTTGAAAGGCGGCGGCCTGGCGGCCGGCGACAGCTTCAAGGTCATCCCCACCCGTGCAGCTGCCGGGAGCATTACCACGACCTTGACCGATGGCAACAAGCTGGCCTTCGCCGGCCCTGTCAGCGCGACCTCGGGCAGTGGCAACAGCGGTACTGGCACCATCACCCAGCCGACCCTGAGCGAGTCGCTGGACATCTACGGCGGTGCCGATACCGCGCTGATCCAGCAGTCGATTCGCGATTCGATGCCGGTGCGCGTGGTGTTCGACGCTGCCAGCGGTGGCTCCCAGGGCTACAAGCTGTTCGATGCCAAGGGCACCCAGATTGGTACCGGCAGCGTGGTGCCCGGTACCGACAACAAACTGTCGGTGACCGTGCCGATGCTCGATGCGGCCGGCGACCCGATTCTGGATGGCAGCGGCAACCCGCGCACGTTCGCCGTCGAGACCACCATCGGCGGCAGCCCTGCGGCCAATGACAGCTTTACCCTGTCGTTCAATGCCGACGGCAAGGCCGATAACCGCAACGCAACGGCACTGCTCGACCTGCAGACCAAGTCGACGGTGAACACCGGTTCCGGCGGCGGTACCAGCTTCACTTCGGCCTACGCCTCGCTGGTCGAGCGCGTGGGTGCCAAGGCGAACCAGGCGTCCATCGACAGCACTGCGACCGAGGCGGTGCTCAAGTCCGCCAGCGAAAGCCGCAGCGCGGTGTCCGGGGTCAACCTGGATGACGAAGCGGCCAGCCTGGTCAAGTTCCAGCATTACTACACGGCGTCCTCGCAGATCATCAAGGCGGCGCAAGAAACCTTCAGCACCCTGATCAACGCTTTGTAAGGAGTAGACTATCGTGCGTATTTCCACTGCTCAGTTCTATGAGGCCAGCGCCAGTAGCTACTCCAAGAACTTCTCCAGCATGAACAAGACCAACGACCAGGTGACGTCGGGTATCCGTATCCAGACCGCTGCCGATGACCCGGTCGGTGCTGCGCGCCTGCTGCTGCTGCAACAGCAGCAATCGTTGCTGGACCAGTACAGCGGCAACATCAACACCGTGAGCAACTCGCTGCTGCAGGAAGAGAGTGTGCTCTCTACCATCAACGATGCCATGCAGCGTGCCAGCGAGTTGGCGATCCGTGCCGGTGGCGCCGGGGTGACCGATTCTGACCGTGTGGCCATCGGCACCGAACTCAAAGAGATCGAGGCCAACATCTTTGGCTTGCTCAACTCGCGCGATGCCAACGGCGATTACATGTTTGGAGGCTCCAAGAGCACCACGCCGCCCTATGTGCGTAACTCCGATGGCACCTACAGCTACCACGGCGACCAGACCCAGCTGAGCCTGCAGGTATCCGATACCCTGAGCCTGGCCACCAACGACACCGGTTTCAGCATCTTCGACTCGGCCAGCAACAAGAGCCGCACCCAATCGACCCTGCTGGTGCCGGCGACTGACGACAGCGTGGTCGGGGTGTCGTCCGGTCTGCTGACCTCAAGCACCACCTACAACAACAGTTTCACGGCAGGCCAGCCCTACAAGCTGACCTTCACCAGCGCGACGCAGTACACCATCACTGACGCCAACGGTAATGACATCACTTCGGAAACGCCCACCAACGGTACCTTTGACAGCAAAACCGAAGGTGCCAACAAGATTGCCCTGCGTGGCGTCGAGTTCGAAATAACCGTTACCTTGGAGGAGGGTGCCGATGCCGACGCCGCCGTGGGCGGTCGCGAGTTCTCTCTGGAAGCACGCCCGGATTCGTTCAATACCACCCGAAATGGCAGCAACACCTCCAGCGCCCAGGTCACCAGCAGTAGTGTGACTGATGAGGCCGCCTATCGCAGCACGTTCCCCAGTGATGGTGCGGTGATCAAGTTCACGGGGCCGGGCGCTTACGAGTTCTATGCCCAGCCGCTGACGGCCGACAGCAAGCCGGTCGCCAAAGGTACCTTTTCGGCGCCGTCGTTGACGGTGGCCGGGGTGACCTACCAGGTGTCCGGTTCGCCGGAGGCAGGCGACCAGTTTGCGGTCACGGCCAATACTCACCAGAACCAGAACGTGCTGGAAACCCTCAGCCAGCTGCGCGCGGCACTGGAAACACCGGTGACCGGCGCTGGCGCGGCGAATGCGCTGAAAGATGCGGCGGCCTCGGCCATTGCAAACCTGGCCAGTGCCCGTGAGCAGGTCGATATCACCCGTGGTTCGATCGGTGCTCGCGGCAACTCGCTTGAGATTCAACGCCAGGAGAACACCAGCCTGGGTCTGGCCAACAAGACCACCCAGAACGCCATCGGCAACACCGACATGTCGCAGGCGGCCATCACCTTGACCTTGCAGCAGGCCATGCTGGAGGCCTCGCAGCTGGCCTTCTCGCGTATTTCCCAGCTGAGCCTGTTCAACAAGCTCTGATCTGCCTGCCTGATCCT
>NZ_BCBP01000059.1:0-46481 GCF_001753955.1 Pseudomonas sp. NBRC 111139 | reverse complement strand
TTACCGATCGGATAGTCGCCTTCCAGGGCCAGGAAGTGCAGGGCATCCTGGTCTTCCGAATCGAACTCCAGCTCTGGCGGAATGTGCTGCTCGGCGACGAACACGGCTTCACGGATTCGGCGGATGTCGGCGTTGTCTTTGTGCCAATCGGCGAGGCGAACGCTGATCTTATTCATTGGCGAATCCCAGGCTCCCTTGTTTGACCAGCTGCTGTACCAGCATAAGGCCATCTTCGTCCTGCAGCCACTCGGCCAGGTTGTCGATGTGCAAGGCGTCGGCCGCACATACCAGTTTCAGCAGCTCTCGCAGTTTGCCGGGCAGTGGGCAACTACGGCCGCTGGCGAACAGCAGCAGGTCGTCTTCGAATTCCGACCAGGCCAGGCGTGCGCTGGGGTTGCGGATCAGGATGGCGCCCTGCTCAAGGGCGTCGATCAGCTCTTCCTCGCTCAGCTCTTCGCCAACGATCTGCTCGGGGTAGCGCGGCTCGGTCATGAACTGGCCGAACCAGGTCAGCAGCAGGTCCTTGTCGCCCATGTGCTTGTCGAGCAGCGCCTTGAGGCGGTCGAGGGCATCGTGCTGGATCTGGTGCGGGTCGCTGACCGGCTGGGCGTCGGCGTCGCTGTAGCGCTCTTCGTCGGGCAGGAACTGGCCGAGGAAGTCGGTGAAGTGGGTCAGCACTTCGGCAGCGCTCGGTGCGCGGAAGCCGACCGAGTAGGTCAGGCAGTCATCCACGGCCACACCGTAGTGGGCCAGGCGCGGTGGCAGGTAGAGCATGTCGCCGGGCTCCAGGGTCCACTCTTCACTCTGCTCGAACTCGGCCAGGATACGCAGGTCGGCGTGCTCCAGCAGCGGGCTGTCACTGCTGCACATCTGGCCGATCTTCCAGTTGCGCTGGCCGTGGCCCTGCAGCAGGAACACGTCGTAGTTGTCGAAGTGCGGGCCGACGCTGCCACCCGGGGCGGCGAAGCTGATCATCACGTCATCGATACGCCAGCTGGGCAGGAAGCGGAAGTTTTCCAGCAGTTCGGCCACTTCCGGAACGAACTGGTCAACGGCCTGTACCAGCAGGGTCCAGTCTTTTTCCGGCAGTTCGGCGAAGGTGTCTTCGTTGAACGGGCCGCGGCGCAGCTCCCACGGGTGTGCGCCGTGCTCCAGCACGATACGCGACTCGACCTCGTCTTCCAGGGCCAGGCCGGCGAGCTCGTCGGGGTCGATCGGGCTGATGAAGTCCGGGAAGGCCTGGCGTACCAGCAGCGGCTTCTTCTGCCAGTAGTCGCGCATGAATTCGCGGGCCGAGATGCCGCCGAGCAGCTGCAGTGGAGTATCAGGATTCATGTTCAACCTATTGAAAAAACGTAATTTTCGTACGGGAATAAAAACGCCCGGCCAGGCCGGGCGTTGTACGCGACGCTCAGCTTAGATGCGTTTGGCCTGGGCCGCCGCGTTACCGATGTAGGTAGCGGGGGTCAGCTGCTTGAGCTCGGCCTTGGCTTCGGCTGGCATGTCCAGGCCGTCGATGAAGGTCAGCAGCGCTTCTGGGGTGATGCCCTTGCCACGGGTCAGCTCTTTGAGCTTCTCGTAGGGGTTTTCGATGTTGAAGCGGCGCATCACGGTCTGGATCGGCTCGGCCAGCACTTCCCAGCAGGCGTCCAGATCGGCGGCGATGCGAGCTTCGTTGACTTCCAGCTTGCCGATGCCTTTCAGGCTGGCCTCGAAGGCGATCACGCTGTGGGCAAAGCCCACGCCCAGGTTGCGCAGCACGGTGGAGTCGGTCAGGTCACGCTGCCAGCGCGAGATCGGCAGCTTGCTGGCCAGGTGCTGGAACAGCGCGTTGGCGATACCCAGGTTGCCTTCGGAGTTTTCGAAGTCGATCGGGTTGACCTTGTGCGGCATGGTCGACGAACCGATTTCGCCGGCAACGGTCTTCTGCTTGAAGTAACCCAGGGAAATGTAGCCCCACACATCACGGTCGAAGTCGATCAGGATGGTGTTGAAGCGGGCGATGGCGTCGAACAGCTCGGCGATGTAGTCGTGCGGCTCGATCTGGGTGGTGTACGGGTTGAACTGCAGGCCCAGTTCGTCTTCGATGAAGGCGCGGGCGTTCTCTTCCCAGTCGATCTGCGAGTAGGCCGACAGGTGGGCGTTGTAGTTGCCCACGGCGCCGTTGATCTTGCCCAGCAGCGGCACGGCGGCAACCTGGGCGATCTGGCGCTCCAGGCGGTACACGACGTTGGCCAGTTCTTTACCCAAGGTGGTCGGCGAAGCCGGCTGACCATGGGTACGCGACAGCATTGGCACTTCGGCGTGGGCGTGGGCCAGGGCGCGGATGGCGTCGGCGACCTGGCGCATCAGCGGCAACAGCACTTCGTCACGGCCAGCGCGCAGCATCAGGGCGTGGGACAGGTTGTTGATGTCCTCGCTGGTGCAGGCGAAGTGGATGAACTCGCTGACCTTGGCCAGCTCAGGCAGCTTGGCGGCCTGCTCCTTGAGGAGGTATTCAATGGCCTTGACGTCGTGGTTGGTGGTGCGCTCGATTTCCTTGACGCGCTCGGCGTGCTCCAGCTTGAAATCGTTGGCCAGGCTGTCCAGCAGGGCGTTGGCTTCGGCGGAGAACGCCGGCACTTCGCCGATTTGCGGGTGGGCGGCCAGGCGCTGCAGCCAGCGCACTTCGACCAGGGCGCGGAAACGGATCAGGCCGAATTCGCTGAAAATGGGGCGCAAGGCCTGGGTTTTGCCGGCATAACGGCCGTCTACAGGGGAAACCGCAGTGAGCGAAGAAAGCTGCATGGGGTGTTCTCGGACAGTCAGGCTTTTGGAAGGGCGCATATCATACATGAAAATTGCGCCTGGGTCGGGTGGCTGACCAAAGGTCGGCCCAATTTGGATCTGGTGGCAGCCCCTGTGGGAGCAGGCGTGCCCGCGAACACCGGCGTAGCCGGTGCCATACACCGCGTCGCCTGCTTCGCGGGCACGCCCGCTCCCACAAAGGGCAGCCCAGCCCGTCAGGTGGGGCTGCGCATCATGTCGTACAGTTCGTTCAGCAACTTGCGCCGGCTAAACACCAGCTGCCAGCGGTGCCCGCCCAGCTGCCGCCACAGTCGCGCGGCGCGGATGCCGGCCAGCAGCAAGGCGCGGATCTTCGAGGCGTTGTTGGGCTGCTGCAGGAAGCGCATGTCGCCGTGCACCTGAATGCGCTGGCGCAAGGTGCTCAGGGTGTCTTGATACAAGGCTCCACTGGAAGCGATGACGTTTTCGTGAACCAGGCCGAAATGCTCGGCCTGCGACTGGATTTGCGGCAGTCGGTTGCCGATGGTGTCCAGCAGGTCACCACGCTTGTTCAGCTGGCGTTCCAGGCCCAGCATCGACAGGGCGTAGCGCAGTGGCTCGCGCTGCAGGCTGTTGGGGTCGCGCTCGAGGGCGCCGATCAGCGCTCGGTAGCCGTCGCGCAGGTTCAGGTCGTCACCGCCGAACACCTCCAGGGTGTCCTTGGGGTCACGCACCAGCAGGCTGCCCAGCATGCAGCCGATATTGGCTTCACTGGCCTGGCCGGTGCGGGCGATGCGGTCGACAAGCACGGCGGCCTGGAACACACCGCCCAATGCGATCAGCTGCTCCTGCAGGTTGCTCATGCGCGCGGGCTCCACGGCTCGGCAGCCTCGATCACGCCACCGCCCAGGCACACTTCGCCGTCATAGAACACCACTGACTGGCCCGGCGTTACGGCGCGCTGAGGCTCGTCGAACACGGCGCGGTAGCCGCTGGCGGTGCGTTCCAGGGTGCATCGCTGGTCGCTCTGGCGGTAGCGCACCTTGGCAGTCAACTGGCGTGGGCTGCCGAGGTCGACCGGGTTGACCCAGAAAATGTCCGAGGCCAGCAGGGCGCGGGAGAACAGCCATGGGTGCTCGTTGCCCTGGCCGACCACCAGCACGTTGCGGGCCAGGTCCTTGTGCAGCACGTACCACGGCTCGTCACTGGCATCCTTCAGGCCGCCAATGCCCAGGCCCTGGCGCTGGCCGATGGTGTGGTACATCAGGCCATGGTGGCGGCCGATCACTTCACCTTCGGTGGTTTCAATGTCGCCCGGCTGGGCCGGCAGGTACTGCTTGAGGAAGTCGCTGAAGCGGCGCTCGCCAATGAAGCAGATGCCGGTGGAATCTTTCTTCTTGGCGGTGGCCAGGCCGTGCTTTTCGGCGATGGCGCGTACTTCGGGCTTTTCCAGTTCGCCGACCGGGAACAGCGTGCGGGCGATTTCCTGGCCGCCAACGGCGTGCAGGAAGTAGCTCTGGTCCTTGTTCGGGTCCAGGCCCTTGAGCAGTTCGGTGAGCGCGCCAGTATCGCGGCGGCGCACATAGTGGCCGGTGGCGATCAGGTCGGCACCCAGCGACAGGGCGTAGTCGAGGAACGCCTTGAACTTGATTTCGCGGTTGCAGAGGATGTCGGGGTTGGGGGTGCGGCCGGCCTTGTATTCTTCAAGGAAGTGCTCGAACACGTTGTCCCAGTATTCGGCGGCGAAGTTGGCGGTGTGCAGCTTGATGCCGATACGGTCGCACACGGCCTGGGCGTCGGCCAGGTCTTCACGGGCGGTGCAGTATTCGGTGCCGTCGTCCTCTTCCCAGTTCTTCATGAACAGCCCTTCCACCTGGTAGCCCTGCTCGATGAGCAGAAGGGCTGAGACGGAAGAGTCCACGCCGCCGGACATGCCGACGATGACGCGGGTCTTGGCGGGGTCTTTAAGTGCTGGGCTGGTCATGGGTACCGGTGTGTATCAAGGGGGAAAAACGCCGATTCTATCAAAACCGCGGCGCTGCGTCAGTCGCGTAGCAGGTCGAGGCTGTGCAGCGGGCCTTTGAGGTAGTCATCCAGGCAGCGCGGCACCAGCTCACTGCGCCAGCGAGTGGGGTCGGCCAGCAGTTCGTCGCGGGTCAGCCACACGGCGCGGACGATGTCGCTGTCCAGTGCCAGGTCGGCGTGATGGCGCACGGGGCGGGCGGCGAAGCAGATGCGCTGGTAGGTCACGCCGTTGCTGGGGGCGGTGTACAGGTAGATGCCGACCACGCCGGTCAGCTCGACTTCCCAGGCGGTTTCCTCCAGGGTTTCGCGCAGGGCGGCCTGGGGCAGGGTCTCGTTGGGCTCGAGGTGGCCGGCCGGCTGGTTGAAGACGTGCTGGTTGGCTTTGAATTCCTCGACGAAGAGGAACTTGCCTTCGTGCTCGACGATGGTCGCTACGGTGATGTGGGGTTGCCAGGTCATGAGCATCTCCTCAACGGTCTGCAGGGCCCTGTAGAAGCGGGTTAACCCGCGAATGGGTCAGTGGTTTCACCACCGTATTCGCGGGTAAACCCGCTCCTACAGGGACCGCGCTTGTTTTCCAGAAAGCACAAACCCCGGTGCGTGGCCGGGGTTTGTGCTGTTACTTCAAGCGAACCTTACAGGGCAGCGATGGCGCTGTTCAGGGTCTGGCTTGGGCGCATCACCTTGGCGGTCAGCTCGGCATCCGGGGCGTAGTAGCCGCCGATGTCGGCTGGCTTGCCCTGAACGGCGTTGAGCTCGGCGACGATGGTCGCTTCGTTCTCGGCCAGGGTTTTTGCCAGTGGTGCGAAGCGTGCCTGCAGGGCAGCGTCGTCCGTCTGAGCGGCCAGGGCCTCGGCCCAGTACAGCGTCAGGTAGAAGTGGCTGCCGCGGTTGTCGATACCGCCGACTTTGCGCGACGGCGACTTGTTGGTGTCGAGGAACTTGCCGGTAGCCTGGTCCAGGGTGTTGGCCAGAACCTTGGCGCGCGGGTTGTTGTAGGTGTTGCCCAGGTGCTCCAGGGAAGCGGCCAGGGCCAGGAATTCACCCAGCGAGTCCCAACGCAGGAAGTTCTCTTCAACCAGCTGCTGCACGTGCTTCGGAGCCGAACCGCCGGCGCCGGTTTCGAACAGGCCACCGCCGCTCATCAGCGGTACGATCGACAGCATCTTGGCGCTGGTGCCCAGCTCCATGATCGGGAACAGGTCGGTCAGGTAGTCACGCAGCACGTTGCCGGTCACCGAGATGGTGTCCTTGCCTTCGCGGATGCGGGCCAGGGAGAACTTGATGGCGTCGACCGGTGCCAGGATGCGGATGTCCAGGCCGGTGGTGTCGTGATCTTTCAGGTACTTCTGCACCTTCTCGATCATGACGCCGTCGTGGGCGCGAGCCGGGTCCAGCCAGAACACCGCCGGGGTGTTGCTCAGGCGTGCACGGTTGACGGCCAGCTTGACCCAGTCCTGGATCGGCGCGTCCTTGGTCTGGCACATACGGAAGATGTCACCGGCTTCGACGTTCTGCTCCAGCACCACGTTGCCCTTGCCATCGACTACACGAACCACGCCGTCAGCCTTGACCTGGAAGGTCTTGTCGTGGGAGCCATACTCTTCGGCCTTTTGCGCCATCAGGCCAACGTTCGGCACGCTGCCCATGGTGGTCGGGTCGAAGGCACCGTTGACCTTGCAGTCTTCGATGGTGGCCTGGTAGATGCCGGCGTAGCAGCGGTCCGGGATCACGGCCTTGGCGTCTTGCAGTTCGCCTGCGGTGTTCCACATCTTGCCCGAGTCACGGATCATGGCCGGCATCGAGGCGTCGACGATCACGTCGCTCGGCACGTGCAGGTTGGTGATGCCTTTGTCGGAGTTGACCATGGCCAGGGCCGGGCGCTCGGCGTACAGGGCCTGGATGTCGGCTTCGATCTCGGCCTGCTTGTCAGCTGGCAGGTCCTTGATGCGGGCGTACAGGTCGCCGATACCGTTGTTGGCGTTGAAGCCTACTTCGGCCAGGGCAGCGGCGTGCTTGGTCAGCACGTCGTTGTAGAACTCTTCGACGATGACGCCGAACATGATCGGGTCGGAGACCTTCATCATGGTGGCTTTCAGGTGCACCGACAGCAGCACGCCGGCGGCCTTGGCATCGGCGATCTGCTCGGCGATGAAGGCTTTCAGGGCCTTGCGGCTCAGGGTGGCGCAGTCGATGACTTCAGCGGCTTTGACGGCGGTTTTTTCTTTCAGCACGGTGGTGCTGCCGTCTTTGGCGACCAGCTCGATGCGCAGGCTGTCGTCAGCTTCGATCAGCGCGGCCTTTTCGCTGCCGTAGAAGTCGCCTTGAGTCATGTGGGCAACGTGCGACTTGGAGTCGGCGGCCCAGGCACCCATCTTGTGTGGGTGCTTGCGGGCGTAGTTCTTGACCGACAGCGGCGCGCGGCGGTCGGAGTTGCCTTCGCGCAGCACCGGGTTCACGGCGGAACCCTTGATGCGGTCGTAGCGGGCACGGGATTCTTTTTCTTCCGCGGTGGCCGGCTCGTCGGCGTAGTCAGGGATGTTGAAGCCCTTGCCTTGCAGTTCCTTGATCGCGGCTTTGAGCTGCGGTACCGAGGCGCTGATGTTCGGCAGCTTGATGATGTTGGCTTCAGGGGTGGTAGCCAGCTGGCCCAGTTCCGCCAGGTGATCGCCTACTTGCTTCTCTGCGCCCAGTTGCTCCGGGAAGGCGGCAAGGATACGGCCAGCCAGGGAGATGTCGCGAGTTTCGACAGCGATGTCAGCCGAAGCGGTGAACGCTTCGATGATCGGCAGCAGCGAGTAAGTGGCGAGGGCGGGGGCTTCGTCGGTGAAGGTATAGATGATCTTGGAACGGGTGGGCATGCGGGTTAACTCTCTGTGTGCTGAGCGTGCTCGAGTCTCGTGGTGCGCAGGGTAGGCGCATCGCCCTGGCAGCGCCATGAGCGGAAAGTCGAGAGGCTGCGAGCGGTGATGGTGGATGCATCAGTCGAGCGTCAAGTGCTGAGCTGCGGTAACAACCCAGGCTTTATGGCCATTCATGGCCTAGGGCGGTCCGCATTTTCCTGGGATTCGCCCCGATGACCCTTCGGTCGCGGCGGAGTATACCAAACCATTCGGGCTAATCAGCAAGGCCAAGTGATATCGGCCCATTTATAAGACCAAAGACTAAGCGGCAATGCGGCGGGTTGTCGCATGCCTTGCAGGTCGGCAGATGTGGTTTAGGCTCAGTGGATCGCACGATGTCCAAACCACACCCGACAGCGGAGTAGTGCAAGCATGGGATACCAGAAAATCAAGGTTCCGACCGACGGCACCAAAATTACCGTCAATGCAGACCATTCGCTTAACGTGCCTGATCATCCGATCATTCCTTACATTGAAGGCGACGGGATCGGCGTCGATGTTTCGCCGGTAATGATCAAGGTGGTCGATGCCGCCGTGGAGAAGGCCTACGGCGGCAAGCGCAAGATCGCCTGGATGGAGGTATACGCTGGCGAGAAAGCCACCCAAAAGTATGACCAGGATACTTGGTTGCCGCAGGAAACCCTCGATGCCGTGCGTGATTACGTGGTGTCGATCAAGGGCCCGCTGACCACCCCGGTCGGTGGCGGCATCCGCTCGCTCAACGTGGCCCTGCGCCAACAACTGGACCTGTATGTATGCCTGCGGCCGGTGCTGTGGTTCCAGGGTGTACCGAGCCCGGTGAAAAAGCCGGGCGACGTCGACATGGTGATCTTCCGCGAGAACTCCGAAGACATCTATGCCGGCATCGAGTGGAAGGCCGGGTCGCCCGAGGCGAACAAGGTGATCAAGTTTCTCAAGGAGGAAATGGGGGTCACCAAGATCCGCTTCGACCAGGATTGCGGCATTGGCATCAAGCCGGTGTCTAAGGAGGGTACCAAGCGTCTGGTGCGCAAGGCCCTGCAATACGTGGTGGATAACGACCGCGAATCGCTGACCCTGGTGCACAAGGGCAACATCATGAAGTTCACCGAGGGCGCGTTCAAGGACTGGGGGTACGAGGTGGCGCGTGACGAGTTCGGCGCTGAACTGCTCGATGGTGGCCCATGGATGAAATTCAAGAACCCCAAGACCGGTCGCGAGGTCATCGTCAAGGACGCCATTGCCGACGCCATGCTGCAGCAGATCCTGCTACGCCCGGCCGAATACGACGTGATCGCCACCCTCAACCTCAACGGTGACTACCTGTCCGATGCCCTGGCGGCGGAAGTGGGCGGTATCGGCATTGCCCCGGGCGCCAACCTGTCCGACACCGTGGTCATGTTCGAGGCCACTCACGGCACGGCGCCCAAGTATGCCGGGCAGGACAAGGTCAACCCGGGCTCGGTGATCCTCTCGGCAGAGATGATGCTGCGCCACATGGGTTGGACCGAGGCCGCCGACCTGATCATCAAAGGCACCAATGGTGCCATTGCGGCCAAGACCGTGACCTACGATTTCGAGCGGTTGATGGAAGGCGCCAAGCTGGTAAGCAGCTCAGGCTTTGGCGATGAAATGATCAAACACATGTAAGGCAACAGAAAACCGGCCGCCTCCTGTAAAGAAGCGGCCGGTTTTTTCGTCTATCGGCACAGCGCAGGCAGTCAGGCTTTTGCAGTTTCGCTTTGCGGCTCACCCAGGGGTCTGGCAGCCTCTGCCGCGGCGGCCGCAGCATCTTTGATTTCAACGGCGTGCAAGCCTTTGGGGCCCTGGACGATGTCGAATACCACGGCCTGGCCAGCCTTCAGGGTCTTGTATCCGTCCATTCGGATGGCGGAATAATGGGCGAACAGGTCATCGGATTTACCTTCCTCATTGATGAATCCATAGCCCTTGGCATTGTTGAACCACTTGACTTTACCGCTTGCCATCCCTATGTCCCTCTGCAAAGGACTCCATCACTGGAGTATCATCCACTTCATCCGCATACGAACCTTGCGAAAAATCTGGTTGACTGCGCGGATCTTTATCGACCACGGTGGGTTCTTATTGGTTGTAACACCGTTTTGCCGATAGTCAAGGTCACGCGGCGCCTGCGCCGGCGGTGGCCTGTGCAGTCAACCCGCAACCTTAACCTGACGCTCATGATGAAATTCTTTCCATGCATGCACCTAGTGAGATTCGACTAACATTCAATCAGGATCGCCCGCAATCGAATGAGGACGACGGCTCAGGTCTTGCAGTTCAGGAAGCCAAGCCGATCCTGCAGGCGCCACCGATGTACAAGGTGGTTTTGTTCAACGATGACTACACACCAATGGATTTCGTCGTCGAAGTGCTCGAGACGTTCTTCAGTCTGAACCGCGAGCTGGCGACCAAGATCATGCTGACCGTCCATACCGAGGGGCGGGCAGTGTGCGGATTGTTTACCCGTGACATCGCCGAAACAAAGGCCATGCAGGTCAACCAATACGCCAGGGAAAGCCAGCATCCGCTACTCTGTGAAATCGAGAAGGACGGTTAATCGCCGACCACTTGGGTATGAGGTGAAGCTATGTTAAACCGCGAGCTCGAAGTCACCCTCAATCTTGCCTTCAAGGAGGCTCGTTCGAAGCGTCATGAGTTCATGACCGTCGAGCATCTGCTGCTGGCACTCCTTGACAATGAGGCTGCCGCGACCGTTCTGCGCGCCTGTGGCGCCAATCTCGACAAGCTCAAGCATGACCTGCAAGAGTTCATCGACTCCACCACGCCGTTGATCCCTGTCAACGACGAAGACCGTGAAACCCAGCCAACCCTGGGCTTCCAGCGCGTGCTGCAGCGTGCCGTGTTCCACGTGCAGAGCTCTGGCAAGCGCGAAGTGACCGGCGCCAACGTGCTGGTGGCGATCTTCAGCGAACAGGAAAGCCAGGCCGTGTTCCTGCTCAAGCAGCAGAGCGTGGCCCGTATCGACGTGGTCAACTACATCGCCCACGGCATCTCCAAGGTGCCAGGGCATGGTGCGCAGTCTGAAAGCGAGCAGGACATGCAGGACGAAGAGGGCGGCGAAACCTCCTCTTCGAGCAACCCGCTGGACGCCTACGCCAGCAACTTGAACGAGCTGGCCCGTGCCGGCCGTATCGACCCGCTGGTAGGTCGTGAGCAGGAAGTGGAACGCGTGGCGCAAATCCTGGCCCGTCGGCGCAAGAACAACCCGCTGCTGGTGGGTGAGGCTGGCGTGGGTAAGACGGCCATCGCCGAAGGCCTGGCCAAGCGCATCGTCGATGGTCAGGTGCCTGACCTGCTGGCACAGAGCGTGGTCTACTCACTCGATCTGGGTGCCTTGCTGGCCGGTACCAAATACCGTGGTGACTTCGAGAAGCGCTTCAAGGCGCTGCTCGGTGAGCTGCGCAAGCGTCCGCAGGCCATCCTGTTCATCGACGAAATTCACACCATCATCGGCGCCGGTGCGGCGTCGGGCGGGGTGATGGATGCCTCCAACCTGCTCAAGCCGCTGCTGTCGTCGGGTGAAATCCGCTGCATCGGTTCGACCACGTTCCAGGAGTTTCGCGGCATCTTCGAGAAGGACCGTGCCCTGGCGCGGCGCTTCCAGAAGGTGGATGTCAGCGAGCCATCGGTCGAAGACACCGTGGGCATTCTGCGCGGCCTGAAAGGGCGTTTCGAAAGCCACCACAACATCGAGTACAGCGACGAAGCCCTGCGCGCCGCCGCCGAACTGGCTTCGCGCTACATCAACGACCGGCACATGCCTGACAAGGCCATTGATGTGATCGACGAGGCTGGGGCCTACCAGCGCCTGCAGCCAGAGGCCAATCGCGTCAAGCGCATTGATGTGCCGCAAGTGGAGGACATCGTCGCCAAGATTGCGCGAATTCCGCCGAAGCACGTCACCAGTTCCGACAAGGAGCTGCTGCGTAACCTTGAGCGCGACCTGAAACTGACCGTGTTTGGCCAGGACCAGGCAATCGACTCGCTGGCCACCGCGATCAAGCTGTCCCGTGCCGGCCTCAAGTCGCCAGACAAGCCGGTGGGTTCGTTCCTGTTCGCCGGCCCTACCGGCGTCGGCAAGACCGAAGCGGCGCGGCAACTGGCCAAGGCGCTGGGTGTGGAGTTGGTGCGTTTCGACATGTCTGAGTACATGGAGCGTCACACCGTGTCGCGTTTGATTGGTGCGCCGCCGGGTTATGTTGGTTTTGACCAGGGTGGCTTGTTGACCGAGGCGATCACCAAACAGCCGCACTGCGTATTGTTGCTCGATGAAATCGAGAAGGCCCACCCGGAAGTCTTCAATCTGCTGCTGCAGGTGATGGACCACGGTACCTTGACCGACAACAACGGGCGCAAGGCCGACTTCCGTAACGTGATCCTGATCATGACCACCAACGCCGGTGCAGAAACCGCGGCGCGGGCGTCGATCGGCTTCACTCATCAGGACCACGCGTCCGATGCCATGGAAGTGATCCGCAAGAGCTTCACGCCAGAGTTCCGCAACCGTCTGGATACCATCATCCAGTTTGGCCGCCTGAGCACGGAGACGATCAAAAGCATCGTCGACAAGTTCCTTATCGAATTGCAGGCGCAACTGGAAGACAAGCGTGTGCTGCTGGAAGTCAGCGATGAAGCGCGCGGTTGGCTGGCGGTTTCGGGCTATGACGTGCAGATGGGTGCGCGGCCAATGGCGCGGCTGATCCAGGACAAGATCAAGCGGCCGCTGGCCGAGGAGATCCTGTTTGGCGAGCTGGCCGAGCATGGTGGCGTGGTGCATGTCGACCTGCGCGATGGCGAACTGGTGTTCGACTTCGAAACCACCGCTGAGGTCGCGTGATGTGCAGGGGCTGCCTTGCAGCCCCTGCAGTTTCAAAAGGCACAAAAAAGCCCGGCACCTGGCCGGGCTTTTTCATGGCTTGAGTTTAGCGCGCACGGTAGGTGATGCGGCCCTTGCTCAGGTCGTACGGCGTCAGCTCGACGCGGACCTTGTCGCCAGTGAGAATACGGATGTAGTTCTTGCGCATCTTTCCGGAGATGTGCGCGGTTACGACGTGCCCGTTTTCCAACTCCACGCGGAACATGGTGTTGGGCAGGGTGTCGACGACAGTACCTTCCATTTCGAAGCTGTCTTCTTTCGACATGCAGTTGAGCCCTCGGATCCAGTGTTAGCCCGACGCATATCCGCACCGGGCAAAAAAGTGGCGTGGATTATGCCGGAAAACTGCGTGTCAAGCCAATGCTTTCAGTTGAGGGTGACCCAGCGCTGGTTTATCAGCAGCTCGATAGGTCGGTACTGCGTCTTGTAGTTCATCTTCTTGCAGTTCTTGATCCAGTAGCCCAGGTAAACCGCCTCCAGGTTCTGGCGCAGCGCTTCGGTGATCTGCCAGAGAATGGCGAAACGGCCGAGGCTGCGGCGCTCCTCGTCCGGCTCGTAGAAGGTGTACACCGCTGACAGGCCATTGGGCAGCAGGTCGCACACTGCCACCGCCATCAACCGGCCTTCCAGGCGAAATTCGTAGAACCAGCAGAACGGCAGGTCGCGTACCAGGAAGGTGGAAAACTGATCGCGGCTGGGCGGGTACATGTCGCCATCGGCGTGGCGCGTTTCGATATAGCGCCGGTACAGCTCGAAGTACTCTTCCTTGAACGCCGGGCGCGCTGCGGTTACGGTCAGGTCGGCGTTACGTTTGAGTATGCGACGCTGCTGGCGGTTGGGGATGAAACGCGCCGCCGGGATGCGCGCCGGCACGCAGGCGTTGCAGTTCTGGCAGTGTGGGCGGTACAGGTGGTCGCCACTGCGGCGAAAGCCCATTTCCGACAAATCGGCGTACACGTGCACGTCCATCGGCTGGCTGGGGTCGAGGAACAGCGTGGTCGCCTGCTCCTCCGGCAGGTAGCTGCAGGAGTGGGGCTGAGTGGCATAGAACTTCAACCGCGCCAACTCTGTCATGATCAACCCCTTCGGTGAGACTTTGTTTTAAGTGTAAGCCAGCTACGGGAACTCGCCTAGGCAACCCATGAAGCACTGTTGGGTTGGTCAAGGTGGCGTGCCAGGTAGCTGGCGAACTCGGCACGGCTGATGGCGTGGGCGCCCAGGCTGTGCAGGTGGTTGGTCGGCATCTGGCAGTCGATAAGCACGAAGCCGGCGTCTCGCAGGTGGTTGACCAAGGTCACGAAGCCGACCTTGGAGGCGTTGTCGGCGCGGCTGAACATCGATTCGCCAAAGAACAGCTGGCCCATGGCGAGGCCGTACAGGCCCCCGACCAGTTCGCCGTCCTGGCGAACTTCGACCGAATGGGCGATGCCGCGGCGGTGCAGCTCGCAGTAGGCGTTGCGCATGGTGTCGGTGATCCAGGTGCCGTCAGCGTAGTCGCGAGGCGCGGCGCAGGCGGCGATCACGGCCGGGAAGTCGGTGTCGAAGCTGACCTGGTAGCGGCCTTGGCGCATCAGCTTGGCCAGCGAGCGTGACACATGCAACTGGTCGGGCAACAACACCGTGCGCGGGTCGGGTGACCACCACAGGATCGGTTGGCCGTCCTGGTACCACGGGAAGCAGCCATGGCGATACGCCTGCACCAGGCGCTCGGGGCTCAGGTCACCGCCGGCGGCCAGTAGGCCGTTGGGGTCGTGCAGCGCCTTTTCCAGGGGCGGGAAGGTCAGCGAGTCGCGGGTCAGCCAGGTGAGCATGGTCTATCGTGCGGTGGGGGAGGGGAGAGGGCAGCATGGCTTGGGTCAAAAGCGGGGTCAATCTCTTTGGGTGCCTCAAAGCCAGCGCCGTAACCTGCACAAGCTACCCCCTACAGGGAGGTGAGGCCGTTTTGCGGCAATTCAGGGCAATTTCCTACACATTCATCAAACCGCAGGCACCATCCGCTACATTTGCTGTCACACCTGTGCAAAAACACAGCATAAGCCTTTGTCACAAAAGAAAATGCATGCTCAAATTGCAGCTATATGAATTCGCCCCCCGGCCAAACCCCCCATACGGCGTGCCGCCATGGCGGCTGGCGGGCAGTAATGTTAAAAGTAGTGGTTCGTTGGTCGCGCAGCGGCCGATCACTATTGGACGCGCACCACGCGCAGGAATAGACGCGTTTTGAAGAAATCCACCGCAACTCCAGCTCCATTGCCTGTGCCACTGTGGCGGCAGCAGCTGCATTATCGCCTCAAGGAAGGTGCGTTGATCGCTGTCGGCGCGCTGTGCCTGTACCTGTGGATGGCGCTGCTGACCTACGATACGTCGGACCCGGGCTTCAGCCACACCAGCAACGTCGACCAGGTGCAGAATGCGGCCGGGCGTGCCGGTGCCTACTTCGCCGACATCCTGTTCATGGTGCTGGGTTACTTCGCCTATATTTTCCCGCTGCTGCTGGCGGTCAAGACCTGGCAGATTTTCCGCGAACGCCACCAGCCGTGGGATTGGAGCGGCTGGCTGTTCTCCTGGCGGCTGATTGGTCTGGTGTTCCTGGTGCTGTCGGGGGCAGCGCTGGCGCATATCCACTTCCACCCGCCCGCCAGCCTGCCGTTCTCCGCCGGTGGTGCACTGGGCGAAAGCCTGGGCGACCTGGCGCGCAACCTGCTGAACGTGCAGGGCAGCACGCTGATGTTCATTGCCCTGTTCCTGTTCGGCCTGACCGTCTTCACCGACCTGTCGTGGTTCAAGGTGATGGACCTGACCGGCAAGATCACCCTCGACCTGTTCGAACTGGTGCAAGGGGCTGCCACCCGCTGGTGGGAAGCGCGCAACGAGCGCAAGCGCCTTGAGGCACAGCTGCGCGAGGACGAACCGGTGTTCAAGGCCGCGCCGATGGCTGCCGAGAAGCGCGAGCCGGCCAAACCGTCACTGCGCGAGCGCATCCTCAAGCGTGAAGAGCCACCCGCTCAGCCGGTCGAGCCACGTGAGCCAACCCTTGCACGCGAACCGATTGTGCCACCACGTGAAACGGCGCCTGAGGCATTGGCGCCGCGTGAAACCGTGGTGCCCCGCCAGCAGCACGCAGCGCCCACCATTGTGCCGCCGTCAGCCGCCAAGGCGCCGGAGCCGAGCAAGCGGGCGATGAAGGAAAAGCAGGCGCCGCTGTTCGTCGACAGCGCCGTGGAAGGCACCTTGCCCTCGATTTCCATCCTCGACCCGGCCGAACAGAAAAAGATCGAGTATTCGCCAGAGTCCCTGGCCGGCGTCGGTCAGCTGCTGGAAATCAAGCTCAAGGAATTTGGTGTGGAAGTGGCGGTGGACTCGATCCACCCCGGCCCGGTAATTACCCGTTACGAAATCCAGCCGGCCGCCGGCGTGAAGGTCAGCCGCATCGCCAACCTGGCCAAGGACCTGGCGCGTTCGCTGGCCGTGACCAGTGTGCGAGTGGTCGAGGTCATCCCTGGCAAGACCACGGTAGGTATCGAGATACCCAACGAAAACCGCCAGATGGTGCGCTTCTCCGAAGTGCTGGCCACGCCGCAGTACGACGAGCAGAAATCGCCCGTCACGCTGGCGCTGGGCCACGACATTGGCGGCAAGCCGGTGATCACTGACCTGGCCAAGATGCCGCACCTGTTGGTGGCCGGTACTACCGGCTCCGGTAAGTCGGTGGGTGTGAACGCGATGATTTTGTCGATCCTGTTCAAGTCCAGCCCGGAAGACGCGCGGCTGATCATGATCGACCCGAAAATGCTTGAACTGTCGATCTACGAAGGCATCCCGCACTTACTGTGCCCGGTGGTCACCGACATGAAGGACGCCGCCAACGCCCTGCGCTGGAGCGTGGCCGAGATGGAGCGGCGCTACAAACTGATGGCGGCCATGGGCGTGCGTAACCTGGCCGGTTTCAACCGCAAGATCAAGGACGCCCAGGAAGCTGGCGAAATCATCCATGACCCGCTGTATCGCCGTGAGAGCATGGACGATGAGCCACCTGCGCTGAAAACCTTGCCGACCATCGTGGTGGTGGTGGACGAATTCGCCGACATGATGATGATCGTCGGCAAGAAGGTCGAAGAGCTGATCGCCCGTATCGCGCAGAAGGCACGGGCGGCCGGTATTCACCTGATCCTCGCCACCCAGCGCCCGTCGGTGGACGTGATCACCGGCCTGATCAAGGCCAACATCCCGACCCGTATGGCGTTCCAGGTGTCGAGCAAGATCGACTCGCGTACCATCATCGACCAGGGCGGTGCCGAACAGCTGCTGGGCCATGGCGACATGCTGTACATGCCGCCGGGCACCAGCCTGCCGATCCGGGTGCACGGCGCATTCGTGTCCGACGACGAAGTGCACCGCACGGTCGAGGCGTGGAAGCTGCGTGGCGCCCCGGACTACAACGACGACATCCTCAACGGCGTCGAAGAAGCCGGTAGCGGCTTTGATGGCGGCGGCGGTGGCGAGGGTGACGATGCCGAAACCGACGCCCTGTATGATGAAGCGGTGCAATTCGTGCTTGAGAGCCGTCGCGCCTCCATTTCTGCCGTGCAACGCAAGCTGAAGATCGGCTACAACCGTGCCGCGCGCATGATCGAGTCGATGGAGATGGCCGGCGTTGTCACCCCGATGAACAGCAACGGCTCGCGGGAAGTGATAGCCCCGGGCGGCCCGCGCGACTGATGAACACCCTGCCGGGCGCCAACGGTGGCGCCCGGCCTTTTCAACGCTCAATGAGGATTCCCATGCGCGCGATTCGCATGCTGTTGGTTTCTGCCCTTACCCTGGGCTCGGTTACTGCTTATGCCGGTGAGCAAGACGTACAACGCCTGACCCAGTTGCTGGAAAAGTCGCAGACCATCGAGGCCAACTTCTCCCAGCTGACCCTGGGCGCCGATGGCACCAGCCTGCAGGAAACCTCGGGCAAGATGACGGTCAAGCGCCCGGGCCTGTTCTACTGGCACACCGATGCACCGCAGGAGCAGGTGGTGGTGTCGGACGGCAAGAACGTCACCCTGTGGGACCCGGACCTGGAACAGGTCACCATCAAGAAGCTCGACGTGCGCCTGAACCAGACCCCGGCGCTGCTGCTGTCGGGGGATGTGTCGAAGATCAGCCAAAGCTTCGACATCGCCTCGAAGGAGCAGGGTGAAGTGATGGACTTCACCCTCAAGCCAAAGACCAAGGACACCCTGTTCGACTCGCTGCGCGTGTCGTTCCGCAAAGGCCTGATCAATGACATGCAGCTGATCGACAGCGTCGGCCAGCGCACCAATATCCTGTTCAATGGCGTCAAGGCCAACCAGGCGGTGCCGGACAGCAAGTTCAAGTTCGACATCCCCAAGGGCGCGGACGTGATCAAGGAGTAACCAGAGCTCGCCATGGACCTGTTTCGAAGCGAACCTGTCGCCCAGCCCCTGGCCGCCCGTCTGCGCCCGTCCAGCCTGGATGAGTACGTCGGCCAGGAGCACCTGCTGGCGCGCGGTAAACCGCTGCGCGAAGCGCTGGAACAAGGTGCGCTGCACTCGATGATCTTCTGGGGGCCGCCTGGGGTCGGCAAGACCACGCTGGCGCGGTTGCTGGCGCAGTTCTGCGATGCGCACTTCGAAACGGTGTCGGCGGTGCTGGCCGGGGTGAAAGAGATCCGCCAGGCGGTGGAGGTGGCCAAACAGCAGGCTGGCCAATATGGCCGTCGCACCATCCTGTTCGTTGACGAGGTGCACCGCTTCAACAAGTCGCAGCAGGACGCCTTTTTGCCCTATGTAGAGGACGGCACCCTGCTGTTCATCGGTGCCACCACCGAAAACCCGTCGTTCGAGCTGAACAACGCGCTGCTGTCGCGGGCGCGGGTGTATGTGCTCAAGAGCCTGGACGAAGCGGCCTTGCGCAAGCTGGTCAACCGTGCGCTGACGGAAGCGCGTGGCCTGGGCAAGCGCAACCTGCGGGTGGGCGACGACGCCTTCAAGATGCTGATGGCCGCCGCCGACGGCGATGGCCGGCGCATGCTCAACTTCCTTGAGAACGCCTCGGACCTGGCTGAAGACGGCAGCGAGATCGACGTCGAGATGCTACAGAGCCTGCTGGGTGACAGTCGCCGTCGCTTCGACAAAGGCGGCGAGGCGTTTTACGACCAGATATCCGCACTGCACAAGTCGGTGCGCGGCTCCAACCCCGATGGCGCCCTGTACTGGTTTGCACGCATGCTCGACGGCGGCTGCGATCCGTTGTACATCGCCCGCCGCGTGGTGCGCATGGCCAGCGAGGACATCGGCAACGCCGACCCGCGTGCGCTTAGCCTGTGCCTGGCAGCCTGGGATGTGCAGGAGCGCCTTGGCAGCCCCGAGGGCGAGTTGGCGGTGGCACAGGCCATCACCTACCTGGCCTGCGCACCCAAGAGCAACGCGGTGTACGTGGGGTTCAAGACCGCCCTGCGCGAAGCGGCCGAGCATGGTTCGCTGGAGGTGCCGTTGCACCTGCGCAATGCCCCGACCAAGCTGATGAAGCAGTTGGGCTATGGCGACGAGTACCGCTATGCCCACGATGAACCTGATGCCTACGCCGCCGGTGAGGATTACTTCCCCGACGAGCTGGAACCGCGCCAGTACTATCAGCCGGTGCCCCGTGGCCTGGAACTGAAAATTGGCGAGAAGCTGCGCCATCTGGCCGACCTCGACCGCAACAGCCCCCGCCAGCGGAGAAAACCGTGATTGCACTCATCGCCGCAGTCAGCGCGGGTGGTATTGCCGGCACCTTGTTGCGCTTTGCTACCACCAACTGGGTAGCGGCCCACTGGCCACGGCACTTCTATGCCGGTACGCTGGCGGTCAACCTGGTTGGCTGTCTGCTGATCGGCTTGCTCTATGGCTTGTTCTTGCACAAGCCGCTGGCGCCGGTCGAACTGCGCGCCGGCCTGATTGTCGGCTTCCTCGGGGGCCTGACGACCTTTTCCTCCTTCTCGCTCGATACCGTGCGCCTGATGGAAAGCGGGCAAGTGCCCCTTGCCTTGGGCTATACCAGTATCAGCGTAGTGGGCGGGCTGCTCGCAACCTGGGCTGGCCTGTCCCTGACCCGATTCTGAACCAACACCTACACATAACGAGAGAACGATATGCTCGATTCCAAACTGTTACGCGGCCAACTTCAGGAAGTGGCGGATCGCCTGGCCTCCCGTGGCTTCAGCCTGGATGTCGCGCGCATCGAATCACTGGAAGAGCGCCGCAAGGCGGTGCAGACCCGCACCGAACAGCTGCAGGCTGAGCGTAACGCCCGTTCCAAGTCCATCGGCCAGGCCAAGGCCAAGGGTGAAGACATCGCCCCGCTGATGGCGGACGTCGAGCGCATGGCCAACGAACTGGCTGCCGGCAAGGCTGAGCTGGACGCCATTCAGGCCGAGCTGGATAGCATCTTGCTGACCATTCCCAACCTGCCGGACGCCAGCGTGCCGGTCGGCGCCAGTGAAGACGACAACGTCGAAGTGCGCCGTTGGGGCACGCCGAAGGCGTTCGACTTCGAAATCAAGGACCATGTGGCCCTCGGTGAAATCAGCGGTGGCCTGGACTTCGAAGCGGCTGCCAAGCTGTCCGGTGCCCGTTTTGCTGTGCTGCGTGGTCCGGTTGCCCGTCTGCACCGCGCCCTGGCGCAGTTCATGATCAACCTGCACACCGGCGAACATGGCTACGAGGAACACTACACCCCGTACATGGTGCAGGCGCCGGCGCTGCAGGGCACTGGCCAGTTGCCGAAGTTCGAGGAAGACCTGTTCAAGATCACCCGCGAAGGTGAGGCAGACTTCTACCTGATCCCGACCGCCGAAGTGTCGCTGACCAACCTGGTGGCGGGTGAAATCCTCGACGCCAAGCAGCTGCCGCTCAAACTGGTTGCCCACACCCCTTGCTTCCGCAGCGAAGCTGGCGCTTCTGGCCGTGACACCCGCGGCATGATCCGCCAGCACCAGTTCGACAAAGTCGAGATGGTGCAGGTGGTAGAGCCGTCCAAGTCGATGGAAGCCCTGGAAGGCCTGACCGCCAACGCCGAGCGCGTGCTGCAGTTGCTTGAGCTGCCATACCGCGTGCTGGCCCTGTGCACTGGCGACATGGGCTTTGGTGCGGTGAAAACCTACGACCTGGAAGTGTGGGTGCCGAGCCAGGACAAGTACCGCGAAATCAGCTCGTGCTCCAACTGTGGTGACTTCCAGGCGCGCCGCATGCAGGCTCGCTGGCGCAACCCGGAAACCGGCAAGCCAGAGCTGGTGCACACGCTCAACGGCTCCGGTCTGGCCGTAGGCCGTACCCTGGTTGCTGTGCTGGAAAACTACCAGCAGGCCGACGGTTCGATCCTGGTGCCGGAAGTGCTGAAGCCTTACATGGGCGGCGTCGAGGTCATCCGCTAAATGGATTACCTGCCGCTGTTCCACAAGCTGCAGGGCGGCCGCGTGCTGGTCGTCGGTGGCGGTGAGATCGCCTTGCGCAAGGCACGCCTGCTGGCCGATGCCGGCGGTGTGCTGCGCGTGGTGGCGCCGGACGTCGACGGCCAGTTGGCGGCGTTGGCCCGGGAAGGTGGCGGTGAGGTGCTGGTGCGTGGCTATCAGGCAGCCGACCTGGTCGGTTGCCGGTTGGTGATCGCGGCGACCGACGACCCTGGGCTGAATGCCCAGGTGTCGGCTGATGCGCAGGCGCTTAGCGTGCCGGTCAATGTGGTGGATGCGCCGGCCCTGTGCACGGTGATCTTCCCGGCGATCGTAGACCGCTCGCCGCTGGTTATTGCTGTTTCCAGCGGCGGTGACGCCCCGGTACTGGCACGCCTGATTCGCGCCAAGCTCGAGGCATGGATCCCTTCGGCCTATGGTGAACTGGCCGGGCTGGCGGCACGCTTCCGGCACAAGGTCAAATCCCTGTACCCGGACGTCAACCAGCGTCGTGGCTTCTGGGAAACCGTGTTCCAGGGGCCGATCGCCGAGCGTCAGCTGGCCGGGCAGGGCGCGGAAGCCGAACGTCTGTTGCAGGCGATGGTAGACGGCGCACCGGTGCAGCAGGGCGGTGAGGTGTACTTGGTTGGTGCCGGCCCGGGTGATCCGGACTTGCTGACCTTCCGTGCCTTGCGCCTGATGCAGCAGGCCGACGTGGTGCTGTACGACCGCCTGGTCGCACCCGCCATCATCGATATGTGTCGCCGTGATGCCGAGCGTATCTATGTAGGCAAGCGCCGCGCTGATCATTCAGTGCCGCAGGACCAGATCAACCGCCTGTTGGTCGATCTGGCTCGGCAGGGTAAGCGGGTGCTGCGCCTGAAGGGTGGCGACCCGTTCATCTTCGGCCGGGGCGGCGAAGAGATCGAAGAGCTGGCCGAGCATGGCATTCCGTTCCAGGTGGTGCCGGGCATTACTGCTGCCAGCGGTTGCTCGGCGTATGGCGGCATTCCGCTGACTCACCGCGACTATGCCCAGTCGGTGCGCTTCGTCACCGGGCACCTCAAGGATGGCACCAGCAACCTGCCGTGGAATGACCTGGTTGCGCCGGCGCAGACCTTGGTGTTCTACATGGGGTTGGTGGGCTTGCCGACCATCTGTGCCGAGCTGATTCGCCACGGGCGTGCCGCGAGTACCCCGGCGGCGTTGGTGCAGCAGGGGACCACGCGTAATCAGCGCGTGTTCACCGGCACCTTGGCGGACTTGCCAGACCTGGTGGCCCAGCACGAGGTGCATGCGCCGACCCTGGTGATTGTGGGGGAGGTGGTGCAGTTGCGTGACAAGCTGGCCTGGTTCGAAGGTTCGCAGAACAGCTGAAATCGTGGGGGCCGCTTTGTGGCCCATCGCACATGCCCCAGGCATTGCAAGACCCTTGTGTGTGGGCCTTGTGTCGCGATGGGCTGCAAAGCAGCCCCGGCTTTCTCAAGCCTGCCAAATCCCTTTGCCCACCAACCGCTCTCGATCATGCGGCAAGCCAAAGTCCTGCAAAGGCCCTTTAGGCACGATCCCGTTCGGGTTGATGGTCTTGTGGCTCATGTAATAGTGCTTCTGGATATGCTCCATGTTCACCGTACCCGCCACCCCAGGCCACTGGTACAGCTCACGCAGCCAGTTTGACAGGTTGTGGTAGTCGCTCAGGCGGCGCAGGTTGCACTTGAAGTGCCCGTGGTACACGGCATCGAAGCGCACCAGTGTAGTGAACAGGCGTACATCAGCCTCGGTCAGGTACTCACCCGCCAGGTAGCGATTGCGGCCTAGCAAGGCTTCCAGGTAATCCAGCTCGTTGAACACGTCGTCGAAGGCAGCCTCGTAAGCGTCTTGCGTGGTAGCAAAGCCTGCGCGGTACACGCCGTTGTTCACCGCGGGGTAGATACGCGCGTTCAGTGCTTCGATGGTCGGGCGCAGCGGTGCGGGGTAAAGGTCCAGGGTATTGCCAGTCAGCTCGTTGAACGCGCTGTTGAATATGCGGATGATTTCTGCCGACTCATTGTTGACGATGCGCTTCTCTTTCTTGTCCCACAGCACAGGCACCGTCACGCGCCCAGTGTAGTGCGGGTCATCCTGGGTGTAGCGCTGGTGCAGGTACTGCAGGGCGTCGAGGTGGTCCCCGCTGGAGCCTTGCTGCTGATCGAAGGTCCAGCCATGGTCCTGCATCAGCCAGCTGACCACCGACACGTCGATCAACGGCTCCAGGCCTTTCAGCGCGCGAAAGATCAGGGTGCGGTGGGCCCACGGGCAGGCCAGCGACACATACAGGTGGTAGCGGCCGGTCTCGGGGGCGGGCAGCTGATTGCGGCGCTGGGCATTCTCACGCTTGAACGTGCCATCCTTGCCGTTTTCATACCACTGGTCGTGCCAGCGGCCGTCGATCAATAGGCCCATTGTGAGCTCCTGAAACAAAGTTGTTTGTCGTTGGAGCCCAGTCTAGGCCAAATCGTTCGAAGAAATAGCGCAAAGATCGGGGTTCTATTATCGGCTAAATCGATTTATTTCGAGTGTCCCAGTAGCCTTGCGCTGTTACAAACGCCTGCTCGCGGTGCTGTCCCAAACCACGCAGGGCCAGCGCCATGGTCGCAATCAGGGCCTTCTCGCCATAACTGTCTTCCACTTCGCCACGCCAGAACGCCAGCAAGTGTTCTGCCTGCAGGCTGGGCGGCTTGACATGGCGACGTTCGCTCAGCGCTGGCCACTCTTCATCCCACGCCTCACCCGCCGTGGTGCCGTAGAGATGGCTGATGACATCGGGATTGACCTCGATTTCGCCGCCATCACCCTTGATCACCACGGCATGGTCGCCCAGCAAGCGGCTGGCCTCGCGGTGCACGGCCTGGTAACCGGGGTGAAAGATGCTCTGCAATCCACAGCGAGCGCCCAGCGGGTTGAGCACTCGCGCCAGCGAGTGGATGGGCGAGCGCAGGCCCAGGGTGTTGCGCAGGTCGATCATGCGTTGCAGCTGCGGCGCCCAGTCGTGCAGCGGGAAGAATGCCAGCTGGTGCTGGTCCAGCGCGTTGCCGACGGCGGCCCAGTCGCGGCACAGCGGAATCTGCAGCGGGTTGAGCAGTTGCTCTGTGTACATACGCCCGGCAGTGTGTGCGCCACCGCCGTGCATCAGGATGCGCACGCCATTGTTGGCCAGGCACTTGGCGGCCAGCAGGTACCAGGGCAGGTGACGCTTCTTGCCGGCGTACGTGGGCCAGTCCAGGTCAACGGCGATGCGCGGCGCCTGCAGGTGGGCGCGCAAGGCCTCGGTGAAGCCGGCCAGCTCTTCGGCGCTTTCTTCCTTGTGCCGCAGCAGCATGAGGAAGGCACCGAGCTGGGTGTCTTCAACCTTGCCTTCCAGCAGCAGGGTCATGGCTGCACGGGCCTCCTCGCGGGTCAGGCCACGCGCGCCGCGCTTGCCTTTGCCGAGAATGCGCACGAATTCGGCGAACGGGTGTTCGGCGGGGGTTTCCAGAGTGAGCGGACGAGGTTCAGTCATATGCAGTTGGTCGGCTTGGGCAGGCCCGCCAGCTTGGCGGCAAGTTTGGCGGGGGTGCCGTTGAACAGGCGGTTAAGGTGCGGGCTGTTGCCCTTTTCAGGGCCCAGCTTGAGGGCTGTGTACTTGATCAGCGGGCGGGTGGCCGGAGAAAGCTGGTATTCCTGGTAGAACTGACGGAGCAGTTCGAGGATTTCCCAGTGGTCCGCCGTCAACGGGATACCCTCGCGCTTGGCCAAAGCCTCGGCGGCGTCGTGGGACCAGTCTTGCAGGTCGACCAGGAAGCCATCCTTGTCCAGGGCGATCGCCTGATCGCCAACGGTGAGCGTATTCATAGCCAGCTGTTGACCTTGTCGTATTGCAGCGACAGTTCGACGAACCCGGCGTAGTCCACGGCCTTTGCCAGGTCGTTGCCGACCGCGCGGGCCTGTACATCCTCGTCCAGGGCGAACAGGCGCTGGGCCAGGCCGGCGGCTTGCAGATGGCCATGCGGCTCGCTGCCGCTGCGCAGGGCATACACGGCATCGCCGCACAGCAGCAGGGCATCTTCGGCACCGAGCAGGCGCAGGCAACTGGCCAGGCGCTCGTCGCCAAACGGGGAATGGGCAATTACATGCAGGGTCTTCATCAGAGCGTTATCACCTGGTCGAAACGGGCTATCAGCGCGGTCAGCGCTGCGTCATCGAGCACTTGCACCGGCAGCGCCAGGGTCTCGGCTGCCAGGCCGCGGCGGGCCAGGCTGTGGTTGCAGGCGAACAGTTCTTCGACACCGAACATCGGCAGCGCCTGCAGGTTGGCGGCCAGGTTCTTCTGTTGCACGGCGGCGGGTTGCTGGTCCGGCGCGAGCTGGAACACACCATCGTCGAGGAACAGCATGCCCAACGGCAGGTCGAACGCGCCGCCGGCCAGGGCGATGTCCAGCGCCTCGCGGGCAGAGGGGCCATTCCACGGTGCCTGACGGCTGATGATCAACAAAGACTTGGCCATATCAGTCGCCTCCGAAGCAGACAAGACGATCGGCCACTTGCGCGGCCTCGTGCAGTTGGCCCAGCCCCGACAGTTCCCAGGGCTTGGGCAGGTTCACGGCCGGGCGCTGGTAGCGGTTGGCCTCGGCTTCGTCGAGCACGCCACGGCGCAGGGCGGCGGCGATACACACCACGGCGTCCAGCTGATGGGTCTGTATGAACGTGCGCCACTGGCCAGCCACGTCCAGTTCGTCCTGGGGGGCGACGACGTTGGCCGAGGCACTGTGCACCCCGTCCTGATAGAAGAACAGTCTGGCAATCTCATGCCCGCCGGCCAGCACCGCCTCGGCGAAGCGCAGGGCGCGTCGCGAAGAGGGCGCATGGGCCGGGGAGAACACCGCGATAGCGAATTTCATGGCTAACTCATGCAAAGGAATGGTGCCATGATAAAGCAAAAAAGCCCGCACCCGCTTGTGCAAGCGGGCGCGGGCTTTTCATTCAAACGCCAGGTTCAAGCCTGCTCCTTGCCCTCCGGCAAGAACCAGTTCAGCACCAGCGCACAAATCCCCCCGGTAGCCACGCCCGACTCCAGCACGTTGCGAATCGCCGCCGGCATGTGCGCCAGGAATTCCGGCACCTGCGCCACGCCCAGCCCCAGCGCCAACGACACCGCAATAATCAGCAGCGCCCGACGGTCCAGCCGGGTGCTGGCCAGAATATTGATACCCGACGCCGCAACCGCGCCAAACATGACCATCGCCGCGCCGCCCAGCACCGGCTCCGGCACGGCCTGAATCACCCCGGCAACACTCGGGAACAGACCCAGCAACACCAGCATTACGGCAATCCACATACCGATATGACGGCTGGCAATACCGGTCAGCTGAATCACCCCGTTGTTCTGGGCAAAGATCGAGCTAGGGAAGGTGTTGAACAGACCGGCCAGCAGCGAGTTGGCGCCGTTGACCAGCACGCCCCCCTTGATCCGCTGCATCCACACCGGCCCTTCGACCGGCTGGCGCGACACCTTGCTGGTGGCGGTAACGTCACCGATGGCTTCCAGCGAAGTGACCAGGTAGATCACCAGCATCGGAATGAACAGCGCCCACGAGAAGCCCAGGCCAAAGTGCAGCGGTGTCGGCACCTGGAACAGCGCGGCCTCGTGCATGCCGGTAAAGTCCAGGCGGCCCAGGAAACCGGCCAGCGCATAGCCGACCGCGAGGGCGATGACGATGGCGCAGCTGCGCATCCACACCACCGGGATACGGTTGAGAACGACGATGATCGCCAGTACCACGCCCGACATCAGCAGGTTTTCGCCATTGGCAAAGGTGCCATTGGCCATGGCACCAAAGCCGCCTCCCATGCTGATCAGGCCGACCTTGATCAGTGTCAGGCCGATCATCAACACCACGATGCCAGTCACCAGCGGGGTGATCAGGCGTTTGACGAAGGGCAGGATGCGCGACACGCCCATCTCGACGAACGAGCCTGCGATTACTACGCCAAAAATGGCTGCCATTACGCCCTCGACCGGCGTGCCTTGCTTGACCATCAGCGCACCACCGGCAATCAGCGGGCCGACGAAGTTGAAGCTGGTGCCCTGAACGATCAGCAGCCCCGCGCCAAATGGGCCGAAGCGTTTGCACTGGACGAAGGTGGCGATACCCGAGATCACCAGCGACATCGAAACGATCAGATTGGTATCACGTGCAGATACGCCCAGCGCCTGGCAGATCAGCAGGCCAGGGGTGACGATAGGTACGATGATCGCCAGCAGGTGCTGCAGGGCTGCCAACAGGCCGATCAACAGCCGTGGCTTGTCCTCCAGACCAAGCACCAGTTCATTGGCAGGCGCCGCTGCGCCTGGGCTGTGTTCGTGTGAGCTCATTGCTGAAAGCCGCCCCGGAAGAAAAAAGGAGCGCATTCTACGGGGTGATGAAAGATAGCGGTAGAGAAAAGCAGGATGGCGGCATGATCGGCGACCATTTGCCTGGTTATCTGACTTTTTGGTCAGTTATTGTGATTGCAGGAATAGTTGGCTCGAAACTGATGTAGGAGCGAGCTTGCTCGCGATGCGCTGCGCGGGCGCCGCTCGATCTATCAGGCGCTGAACCTCTTCCGACGAACATCCCGCAGCCCGCCCCATTTCCAGCGCCTACAAAAAAGCCCGCCTAAGCGGGCTTCTTGCGGCACAGCAATCAATCAGTCATCACGACCCATGATGCCAAACAACTGCAGCAGGCTGACAAACAGGTTGTAGATCGACACATACAGGCTGATGGTCGCCATGATGTAGTTACGCTCGCCGCCATGAATGATCGCGCTGGTCTGGAACAGGATGCAGACCGACGAGAACAGCACGAAGCCAGCGCTGATTGCCAGTTGCAGGCCGCTGATCTGGAAGAAGAAGCTGGCAACGACAGCACCCAGCAGAACGAAGAAACCTGCAGTGATGAAGCCGCTGAGGAAGCTCATGTCCTTGCGGGTGATCAGCACGTAGGCCGACAGACCACCAAATACCAGCGCAGTCATGGCGAACGCGGAGCTCACTACCTCGGCGCCACCGGCCATGCCCAGGTAACGGTTGAGGATCGGGCCGAGGATGAAGCCCATGAAGCCGGTAAGCGCGAAGGTGGACACCAGGCCCCAGGCCGAATCACGCAGTTTGTTGGTAAGGAAGAACAGCCCGTAGAAGCCGATCAGCACCACGAACACGTTCGGGTAGCCGACGCGCATCTGCTGGGCAACGAAAGCCATGACACCGCTGAAGGCGAGAGTAAGCGCCAGCAGGCTGTACGTGTTGCGCAGGACCTTGCTGATCTCCTGCTGCTCGACCTGCTGGCCGTGGTGGACGGCGTAATCCTGTTCGCGCATGGCGACACTCCTTGGTAAACCTGTGGTTTCGGACGTTCAGATGCTAGGAGTCTACCATTGCTACTGCAACCCGCGACACAGAGAGTTTGACAGCGTGTTTCATTAAGGTATTATGGCGGCCGCAAAACGAGCTGGAAGCGTGGCCGAGTGGTTTAAGGCAACGGTCTTGAAAACCGTCGATGGGCAACTATCCTAGAGTTCGAATCTCTACGCTTCCGCCACTAATTCTCATTAAAGCCCTGATTTATCAGGGCTTTTTTGTGCCTGCTCGTTTCTAGCCCATACCCTAGCCCATACTTTGGGCGCTGGCTTTCAGTGCGCCTTGTTGGAATTTTCTGCCGAACGGCCTCTCACTTTTAAGCTTTGGGGCCTTGATGCGATGTGCTGGCTGCCGTTGGGTTTATCGTACTCTACAGACCACCGGTGCCAGATGGCCTTCCACTGTCGTTGTCTTGCTTGGCCTTCGAGTGTTACCACCTGGTTTGGCGTTCGCTTGAATACATTTCGTACAGAGCCTAGAGCGAATACGTTTTAACTGCGGGGCGACACGTGTGCTCCCGCCCCCCCTGCAGCGGCAAGCACACCAAGTAGTACATGAGCCACACCCGTAGAGGCTGGACTATAGGTAACAGGCGCGTGCGACCTGTTCCTGGTCAATCTCTACGTAACGAAATACTTCCTCATCTCATTGCTTCCTTAGGGATTCTCCGATCAAGTCAGCACAGGCCATCTGACCTGTGCTGAAATAGCCCTCCGTCCAACTGCCCTCTACAAGCCCGCCATCCCATGAGCCAGATGAGCTTTTCCGATTTCGAGTACGCCGGTAAGCGCAAGTAAACCCGTCGCGAGCGTTTCCTGGCCGAGATGGAACAGGTGGTGCCGTGGAGCGGGTTGGTGGCGTTGATCGAGCCGCATTACCCTAAGGCTGGCGGTGGCCGCAAGCCGTATCCACTGGAAACCATGCTGCGCATTCACCTGTTGCAGAACTGGTTCTCGTTGAGTGATCCAGCCATGGAAGAGGCGCTGTACGAGATTACTTCGATGCGCCAGTTTGCTCGTCTGACGCTCAGCGCTCCGATCCCCGAAGACACGACGATCATGAACTTCCGGCACCTGCTGGAGAAGCATCAGTTGGCGGCGGGCATTTTGGAAGCCATAAACAATTATCTGGGAGACAAGGGCCTGTCGTTGCGCCAGGGCACCATTGTCGACGTTACTATCATCCACGCACCCAGTTCGACCAAGAACAAGGAAGGCAAACGCGATCCTGAAATGCACCAGACGAAGAAAGGCAACCAGTACATCTTCGGCATGAAAGCGCATATCGGAGCCGACGCAGAATCGGGCCTGGTACATCATGTCCATGGCACAGCCGCCAACGTGGCTGACGTGACGGAAGTTGCCCATCTGTTGCACGGTGGCGAGAACGTTGTCTGTGCTGACGCCGGTTACACCGGCGTAGAGAAACGGCCTGAGCACGACGGTCGGCAAGTGATCTGGCAGATCGCTGCGCGACGCAGCACCTACAAGCATTTGAGCAAACGCAGTGCGCTGTACAAGGCCAGGCGCAAGATCGAGAAGGCCAAAGCCCAGGTACGTGCGAAGGTCGAACATCCGTTTCGGGTGATCAAGCGTCAGTTCGGTTATGTGAAGACCCGCTTCCGTGGCCTGGCCAAGAATACGGCACAATTGACCACACTGTTCGCGCTGTCGAATCTGTGGATGGTGCGCCGGCAATTATTGCCTGCTGCGGGAGAGGTGCGCCCGTGAGGGCAGAAAACCAAGGCTATGCCTTGGTTTTCCAATAATCAGCGGCTGAAAATCGGGGTTTTCGGCATCTCCAAGCCGTCCATTTGCGGCTGGTGGGTAACTTGATCGGAGAATCCTTAAACGGCGAACGCTCCCCTCAGCGGATGCTAAGAGGAGCCTTGTTTTAGGAATCAGCGGTGAGCGTCATCGCCCAGCACAGCTGTTCTGAAACGGCTGCGCAGGTAAGGCCCGTCACGCGGAGGCAGGGCAGTTGGCTCCGGATCAGTGGTCACTTTAATCACCACCAGGACGGGGCCATTGTGCTGGTAAAGGGTGTCCAGCGAGGCATCGAGTTCTTCGTCGGTTCGAACGATCAGGCTGGCCTCGATGCCGGCTGCTTTAGCGATTGCGCTGATGTTCACGCCCTTGCCCGCGTGAGCCGGTTGCATACCCGTCTCAGCGTAGTGCTCATTGTCGATGACGACGATGGTCAGGTTCTTAGGATTCTGGCATGCCACTGTCGCGAGTGAGCCCAGTCCCATCATCATTTCGCCATCGCCTACAAAGACGAAGGTGCGACGAGTCGGCTGCGAGAGAGCTAGGCCGAGTCCGAACATTGCAGCGCCACCCATGGCACCCCAGAGGTAGAAGTTCTGTGGGCAATCACCCGCCGCCGCCACATCGAAGGTTGGGTTGCCCAAGCTGGTAATGGCAAAGGAGTCTTTGCGATTGTTCAGGATCTTGGCAACCACTTGCCGGCGACGGAGCGTCGGTTTGATATCGTTCGAGTAGGTCATGACTTCTCTCACTTGTTAAAGTTTTTAGTTCCGATCACACGCTGCGCGATCAACACTGCAACCATGCGGCCAGTTTGATAGGCAAAGCGGGCACCAGCAGTGATGTTGGGATGAACTTCTTCTGGAGAGTCGGCGCGATACACATGGACACCAGAGTCCTCGAGTACGGCTTGAGTCGATTTTCCCATGGCCACCTGCCAAGGATTGAACTCACCCCATTCACCACGCATGGTGACGATCATGAATAGAGGCATACGAGTCTCATGCTGAAGAGAAAGCATGTTGATGCAGTTGCCTACACCGCTTGATTGAATTAACAGGACGCCACGTTGGCCACCGATCCAGGCACCGCCCAGTTGTGCAATACCTTCTTCTTCGGTTGTCAGGGAAACCGAATGAATTTCAGGATCCTCATCGCACATGCGAATCAGTTTGGCGTGGCCTGCATCTGGTACATACGCAACTTGCTTAACGCCAAGCGCTTTAAACTCCGAGAATATTTGTTCTGGCCAATTGATGCTCATGGTGTACTCCACGTTTTATTTAATGGTTGCCTACGCGAAAGCAGGCAGCTTAGACAGTCCAGTAATCAAAAACTTAACGAATTTTTTCATTTTGATGCAGCTCTTTTTCTTTTTGTTTTTCATCGGCTCACCCGTGGTAGCCAGTTACATCAAGGGTTGGTGGTGTTTATAGCTGATGCTGTAATAGTTGCCTCGCTGCTGCAATGACTGGTGCATCGACCATCTGGCCGTCGAGGGAGAATGCGCCTGGCTGAGTTTTTGCTGCTTCCAACACTCGTTTGGCCCACTCAATCTCTGACGTCGACCTTTCAAAAACTTTCCTTACTTGTCCAATCTGCTTGGGGTGGATGCAAAGAACTCCCTCCAACCCCATATGCCTGGCATTCAGAGCGTGATACCTGAACTGTCCGCCTTCTTGAGTGTCGGCGCAAACCGTGTCTAACGGTCTTTTTAATCCCGCGTTGCGGCTTTCAACGACCAAGGTATATCGAACAAAGTCGAAGACTTTGTTACGTCCAGCTTCATCGTTACCGAGACCGAGATCTACAGCGAGATCAAGGGCGCCAAAGGTAAGCCTTTCAATACCGCGAGTGCTGGCTATCTCACGTAGGTTTGCGAGACCTTTCGCACTCTCAATCAGACCCCAAACGGGTTTTCCAAACTCTGCTACCGCTTCAACGTCATTTCGCGTTTCGGTCTTAGGCAGCATTATTGCTGCGACACCTGTATGGTGGGCCAGCAACTCGAGGTCACCCTTAAAGGCCGAGTGTTGCAGGCCATTACATCTCAGGACGATACGAGACTTAGGCGATTGAGTTAGGAAAACATCAATGTTTTGCCTGGCCCTTTCCTTTGCTTCTTCTTCGACTGCATCTTCAAGGTCAATGATGATGCAGTCTGCGCCGGAGGCGAAAGCTTTCTCAAAACGATCTGGACGGCTTCCAGGAACGAAAAGTGCCGAGCGGATCTGCGATGGGAGACCATACGTCATGCTGTTTCTCCTTCGCGGGGAGAACCAATCACTTTCTGTTCGACCCCGAGCTCAGCCAGGATTGATGCCGTGTGCTCACCCAGGGCCGGTACAGCGTCCATACGCGGTTGGTAGGCATTCGTCCTGCCCGGAGGTAACAGCGCCGGTAGTGGGCCAGCAGGGCTTTGGATTTCCACCCAGCGGTCGCGAGCTTTGAGCTGCGGATGATTCCACACCGCTTTCATGTCGTTGACCGTAGCATTCGCGATTCCGGCATCGTCCAGGCGACGCACAACTTCTTCACGACCCAGGGTCGCAAACACCTCGCAAATATTGGCCCGGAGGCTTTCGCGATTTTCGGAGCGTTTATAGTTCGCTCCGTAACGTGGATCTTGCTTCAGTTCCGGCTGCTGTAGAACCGAATCGCAGAAGACCGCCCACTCTCGCTCGTTCTGCAGCCCGAGCATCACAGTTGAACCTTCACCGGTTGGGAAGGGGCCGTATGGGTAAATAGTCGCATGGGAGGCGCCGGCACGTTGGGGTGCAGGAGCCCCATCGTAGGCGTAGTAAAGGGGGTATCCCATCCATTCGGCCAGCGACTCCAGCATGGAGATCTCGATCCGCGAACCTTCACCAGTACGCTCTCGCAACAAGAGTGCGGAGAGAATTGAGGTGTAGCCATACATACCTGCTGCGATGTCGGCAATCGAACATCCAGCTTTGGCCAGCTCATCCTCACCCTCGCCACCGGTTACAGACAGGAAACCTGCTTCGCTCTGGATCAGTAGGTCATAGGCTTTCTTCTGCTCGTAAGGCCCACCCTCCCCATAGCCTGAGATGTCGCAGACTATTAGGCGGGGGAAGCGGTGGCGCAATGCCTCATAGGACAGCCCCATGCGACTTGCGGCGCCGGGCGCGAGGTTTTGCACCAGCACATCGGCCTTTTCTAGCAGTTGGAACAGGACAGACTTTGCCCCTTCCTCTTTGAGGTCTAAGGCCAAACTCTCCTTGGAGCGGTTTGCCCACACAAAATGCGATGCAAGTCCTTTGGTACGGGTGTCGTAACCACGTGCAAAGTCTCCGGAGCCTGGTCTCTCAACCTTGATGACCCTGGCACCGAGATCAGCAAGCTGGCGAGTGCAGAATGGAGCCGCTATTGCGTGTTCCAAGCTGATAACGGTTACGCCATCCAACGGACGTTGAGCATTAGGACTGTTCATGGATTACTCCGTAAACGCGCTGAGGTTCTGTGCTTTATGGAGCTGCCAAGAACCCGCAATGAGCTTTTCGGTGTGATCAGCGGATCGAGCATCGGCAAAAGCGACGAGTCTGCGGAATTTATCTTCCAGCTCTGGTCGACTCAGCGTGTTTCCTGGGTCACCTTTGGGTTCATCGATTGATCCCTCAATGGTGCGTCCATCCTTAGTCAGAACAGTCACGCGACCCAGCCAGCGCGCCGGGTATGCGCTGTCTACCTTGGAGTCCAATTGCATCGACACCCTTTGGCGGAATCGCGCTACATTGGGGTCGACCAAGGCCAGGTCACGGAACTCAATCAGCCCTGCATTTCCGTGAACAGCAATGAGCCCAAGCACTGTGCCCATCGAGAACTTCGCCTGGTGCACTGTTTGTGGTTCAACGACGCGACCGAGTACGTCGATCGCTGCCTGGTGCACATGAGTGACTACGCTTTCCACGTCGTCATGCTTCAGGTTTTCCCGCTGCATCAGTTCGAGCAGGGCATCTGCAGCAGGGTGCGTGTGGCGGCAAGAGGCATGGAACTTGAACGACGTTTCCTCAAGTGCCCAACGAGTGCCGAGTCGATCGCTCAGCCATTGCGGTGCGGCGTCAGAAGACATACCGGCAGCCATGCCCTGGTCACCTTCGAGGATGTTGCGTGCACCAGTGAGGCCATCCCGTGTCAGGTATGCAGCCAGAAGGCCATCTGCAGCAGCCTTGGCGGTGTGCAGTTGCTTAGAGTCTGCCGCATCGCGCAGGAACTCCCAGAGGCCTGCTGCCTGAGTGCCCGCAGTACCCAGCAGGTTTATGAACTGCTCTCGATCGAAGCCGAGCAGCTTCCCTACTGCAACTGCTGCTGCAAGCGTTCCCACCGTGGCGGTGGTATGGAAGATTCGATAGTGACTGCGACCCAGGAACTCGCCAATACGAATGCCTGCTTCATAGCCGGCGACGGATGCAACGATGAACGCCTGGCCAGAGCTTTTCAGGTCTTCTGCCGCTGCCAAGGCGGCAGGGAACACTACAGTGGCAGGGTGGAGAACGGAGCTGTTATGAAGGTCATCCTGCTCAACCAAGTGAGAGGACGCGCCGTTCACCAAGGCTGCGAAATAGGGACTGGTTTTCTTGCCGTTGACGAGGATCCCGGCTGAACCAGCCGAGGGGCCCATGAGGTCGGCATAATTCGCAAACAGTGGAATTGGATGAGAAGTGCCGCTTGCCAAGGCAGAACCCAGCCAGTCTAGGAAGAGGTCTTCCGTGCGACTGACGGTGCTAGCCGGGATTTGTTCGTAGCTGAGGTTGGCCAGGAAGTCGGCCAATTGTTCAGTGTGGCTCATTATCGCTGTCCCTTTAGAAGCTGCGAGGAAGTTCAAGCAGGTGCTCTGCCACATACGAAAGGATCAAGTTGGTGGAGATAGGGGCAACTTGATACAGCCGAGTCTCACGGAACTTACGCTCGACGTCGTATTCGCAAGCAAAACCGAACCCGCCGTGCGTTTGGAGGCAGGCATTGGCTGCTTCCCAGCTCGCCTTCGCAGCCAAATATTTGGCCATGTTGGCTGCAGCGCCGGCGTTACGACCTGCGTCATATTCCTCGCATGCTTTCCAGCGCATCAGATTGGCTGCTTCGATCTCGATGTGAGCTTCAGCAATCGGGAATTGAACGCCCTGGTTCTGACCAATCGGGCGACCAAATACGACGCGGTCTCGTGCGTAGCTGCTGGCTTTCTCAATGAACCAGCGGCCATCACCGATACATTCCGCAGCGATCAGGGTACGCTCAGCGTTGAGACCGTCGAGGATGTAACGGAAACCTTTCCCTTCTTCGCCAATCAAGCTTGAGGCAGGAATTCGTAGGTTGTCGAAGAAAAGCTCGTTTGTTTCGTGGTTAACCATGTTGGAGATTGGTTGAACAGTCAGACCGTTCCCAATAGCCTCGCGCAGATCGACCAAGAAGATGGACATGCCTTCAGACTTTTTCTTTACCTCAGCCAGGGGCGTTGTTCTGGCCAGGAGGATCATGAGGTCAGAATGCTGAATGCGAGAGATCCAAACCTTTTGCCCATTGATGACGTAATGGTCACCATCGCGGATAGCGGTTGTTTTGATCTTGGTTGTGTCGGTGCCTGTAGTTGGTTCTGTCACCCCCATTGATTGGAGACGAAGTTCACCGCTGGCAAGCTTTGGCAGATAGTAGCTTTTCTGCTGCTCGCTGCCATGGCGCAACAGGGTGAACATATTGTACATCTGGCCATGGACAGTGCCAGAGTTACCACCGCAGGCATTAACCTCTTCAAGGATTACCGAGGCTTCAGAGAGGCCAAGACCTGAACCGCCATATTCTTCCGGAATCATCGCAGAAAGCCATCCAGCCTCAGTCATGGCTTTAACAAAAGCCTCTGGAAAGCCTTTCTCATCATCAATTTTTCGCCAGTATTCAGCTGGAAACTCAGAACAGAGCGCTCGCACACCATCGCGAATTGCGGTGAGTTCCTCTGCTTGGTAATTGTCCATCTAGTTTACCTCTTGTGCTTATTTTGGAGCGACGGTCAGGTCAGGTGAAAGTTATTTCGGCGGACTGTGCTTCGCCTTCTGCTGAAGTAGCCCATAGCTTCGCTTCGCCGATCCCAGTAATACAACCCTGTACTTGGAAGCTGGAGCCGCAAAACAGAGGCTTTAGCCCCCTGAATTGAAAGCTTTCTATCCTGGCAGTAGGATGCGTCTTAACGAAGGCTGCCAGGTTTAGGGTTGCAATAAGAGGGCCGTGAACGACGAGCTCAGGGTAACCTTCTGAATTGCTGGAATAAGGATGGTCGTAATGAATTCTATGGCTGTTGAAAGTGACAGCAGAGTATCTGAAAAGTTGGATTGTGGAGGCAGTGATGCCCTCAGACCATTGTGGGGTAAGTGCTGGTAGTGGGCTCGACAGACGAGGCGTAGTTGGGTCTTTGTAAACGATATCTTGTTGCTCGCGGATACAGATTTTTCCGCCTTGAGATATCAAGTGTTCAACTTTGTAAAAAGTCAAAGTGCCTGTGGTTCCTGACGTTTCTTTGATGCCAATGATGCGTGACTGCCGAGAGGCCCGGGAGCCTACGAAGATGGGGTTCAGGAACTCAAGGCGACCACCGGCCCACATCCGACTGCGGCCTGGAACCGGTCTAACATGAGTGTTTCGGACAGGATGACCGTCAGATCCGAGGTCTTCCTCCCAGACAGGCCGCTGGAAAAAACACCAGTGCCAAAGATGGGGGAGTGGTGTGCCGTCCGCAGGAACAGGGAGGCCGAAAGTGGCTGCGATACGAGTTAGAAGTGAGCCGCCGATGTAATCAGTAAGCACTTCATCTGGGGGCAATTCAACATCGGCGGTAACTGGCATGGAGCACATTTTGGTGAGCCCTTTGTATTTGGTTTTATGGCTCAATACTGCGTGACATTGAGGGTGGTTGGGAATAATATTTTACTGAAGCCCCTATTAAGCTGGGCTGAACGTAAATCGTTGTAGGGCTCCCATGATGATCCATCTCGACCTCACAGATCTTCGACTTTTCATCAGTGTTGCTGAAGCGTCTAGTTTGACGAAGGGCGCAAGGCGAGCATTTATTTCGCCAGCAGCTGCTAGCATGAGAATCAAAGCCCTGGAAGAGCAACTGGGTACACAGCTTTTTTACCGTGATCGAAAAGGTGTAGTGATAACCGATTCGGGGAAAAAGTTGATGAAGCATGCGAGGATCGTGCTTCGAGATGTTGAGCGTTTGAAGTCGGACTTCTCTACGAATGATGGCCAGGACTCCGGTCATGTCCGGATATTCGCCAATACCACAGCGGTCACTGATTTTCTGCCTGAAGTATTGGCAGGTTTTCTGTCAGGTCGCCCCGCGTTGACGGTCGACTTACAAGAGCGTCCCTCAGTGGAAATCGTGCGCGGAGTAGTGGAGGGGGCTGCGGATATGGGAATTATTGCTGGGCCCGTCCAGGTTCCTGATATCGATATTGTGCATTTCAGCACCGATAAACTGGTGCTCGCAGTGCCTGCTGGGCACGAACTCGCAAATCGAACAACTATTACACTGGGTGAGACTTGTTCGTACAGACACATCGGATTGCAAGAAGGGTCGACCCTGCATAGTTTTCTGGCGGATCAAGCGCAGAAGTTGGGTCGGAAGCTTGACTGGCGGATCCAATTAACTAATTTTGAGTCCGTATGTCGCATGGTTAGTGCGAATGTTGGTGTCAGTGTAATGCCCGAGTCAGCCACTCGTCGGAGTGTTGCTGAGGGCGTCATGGTTACAGTTCAACTGCAAGAAGCTTGGGCGGTGAGGGAGAGAAGCATACTGGTCAAAGAGCTGAGCTCTCAGCCGGCATTTGTACGAGACCTTGTTGATATGTTGGTAAAGCATCACCTGGAGTGAATTATGGAAGTCAGAAAATACTGCAGGTAAAAGCTGGGAGGATAATGGAAAGGGAAAGGACAGATTGCCCTTTCCTTTAAAGATTATGGAAAGGGCTAATCTATTTACTTGGCTGCTGATCGAACCTGCAGAGTAACTCCCGCGCCTCGATCAATCGTATCGAAGTAAGTGAAACCGTGTCCGTTGGGTAGCCGCCCTCGCAGCAAAGCGAGCAAGCCTAGCGCCTTACCGTCCGCTTCGCCTTGATCGACCTGATCAACGACGAATCCGAGGTGGAAAACACCTTCGCCATGGGTTTCCAAGAAACGCCGTTGTGGAGTGTCACCAGGTGGTGGGGCACAGAGCTGCAATTGCACATTCGCCAGGTTGGTGAACCGGTAGTGCAGCTTCACAAAGTCCTCGGGATTAGGTACTTGGAGGTTTCCAGCGAATACCGTGAGAGATGGAAACTCTTGCCAAGGGCCAATGCCGACAGACTCATAGAACGCTGTGGCTTGCTCCATGTCATTTACGACGATGCATACATGGTGGAGCTCTTTAAACGGTGTAGCAGTCATTACTGTCTCCGGGTGTAGCGATCGGCAGCTTCGATGCGGGTCTGATCAGCACGAGGATTCCACTGGACGCCCGACTTGGCCACGATTCCAGGCTTGAGGCGCTGAGTCTCGTCGTAATCTTCCCAGTCGTGGAAGAACAGTGGTTCAAGGGTCTCGATCTGTTGCAGGTGCTGCTCGTAGCCAGAAAGGTAGGCTTGACGCTCTTCATCGGACACGCGAGCTGGCATCCAGGCCGCAAACGGTGGCAGAACGGTAAAACCAGTGTAAGCGAGCAGGCCGTTATGGATTGGCCACAGGACGTGATAGAGGTCCCCGTCGATGCCATTAGGCTCATAGAGTGTCGAAGCGGTGCCAGTGGTAAGGCATAGCATCGCTTTCTTGCCTTTGAAGTGACCGCTGCCGTACTTGTGCCCGGTGCTGTAGGCAAATCCGCGAGCAAACACGCGATCTACCCAGCCCTTCATGATCGCTGGCATCGAGAACCACCAGACGGGGAAGTGGAAAAGGATTAGGTCAGCTGCAGCCACTTTTGCCTGTTCATCAGCGACGACTTGCGCGAACGTTTTGTTGGCAAATGCATGCTCCTGCTCACGCGAGAGATCCAGGTAGTTAGGTTCTGCGTGCTCACCAATGAAGTCGTCGGCGCTCAATGCTGCCTGCCAGCCCATGGCGTACAGGTCGGAGACGGAAACGGTGTGACCGGCCTTCGTTAAGGTTGAAACGGCAGTGTTTTTCAGTGCTGCACTGAAGGATTGCTTCTCGGGGTGGGCGAACACGATGAGTACATTCATTTGGTCAGACCTTGCTGATACAGGATTCCCGATCATTCAAGCATCTACCCATGCGCTATGTCTTGGAGCGAAGCGTGCCATTTCCTGCGGTTTTTAGCACAATTTCTGCTGGGTGCCGGCTCCGCTCCCCAGGTGCATGTGTCGAGTATGGTAGTCGACCTATTTTGATGCGAGTACCTATAAGGCGCGGGGCTTTCCCTGTCTCGGCCATGCCTTGCCGCAGGCGGCGTGTTGCTCCCATCCGGTGCCTCGTTATGAATGTCCTTGTTTGCGGTACTTTGCGTTAGACGAGTTCCCTGGCAGGCGGAAGTGCCAGCCGTTCTGTTGCCTTGGATGAGCATCTCAATATCGGGAAGAGCGGCATTTGGGGGTATAGAGTCGAAAAATTGTGCAGAAAGCCGCAGAAATACCCTTCGATAAGATCAAGCCATCCCTGTTGGCCGGTCGCAGAATGAGACCGCTGGGCCTCAAATAAAAAAATGCCCATAAGTCGGTGAGAGCAACTCCCGGCTGCTAGTCATTTACTGCCGATCCGCGTTTCCACGAAGCACATCACTGTGCTTACGAAACAGCCAGAATAAAAAACAACTGGAGAAGGCGTTATGAAAAAGCAATATCGCGTAGTGTTGGGCGGCTGCTTCGCCGCTATGAGCTATCTGAGTGCGCAAGTTGCATGCGCCGATCTCCTTATCGGCGTCGCCGGGCCCATGACCGGGCCATATGCTTCGGGCGGGCAGCAGATGCGCAATGGCGCCGAAATGGCCATTGCCGATATCAACGCGCGTGGAGGTGTTCTGGGCCAAAAATTGAAGCTTGTAGTGGGTGACGATGTCTGTGATCCAAAGCAGGCTGTTTCTGTGGCAAACACCTTCGTCAATAAGGGGGTAGTGTTTGTTGATGGTCACTACTGCTCAAGTTCGACAATGCCGGCATCTGAAGTATACGGCGATGAAAGCATTCCCATGGCAACCATCTCGACCAACCCTCAAATTACGGAGCGGGGGTTGATTAATATTCTGCGTGTTGTCGGGCGAGATGACCAACAAGGCGTAGTTGCGGCGGATTACATAGCTAAAAACCTTCAGGGGAAAAAGGTTGCAGTTGTAGACGACAAAAGTGCATACGGAAAAGGCCTTGCAGACGAGATCGCTAAGGGGTTGAAGGCAAAAGGTATATCTACAGTCCTGGAGACTTCCATTACTTCAGGTGAGAAGGACTACAATGCCTTGATCAGTCGCCTGCGAGCTGCCGGCGCAGAAGTGCTTGCGTTTGGGGGCTACTATGCAGAGCTCGGCATGATCCTTAGGCAAGCAGAGCAAAGCGGTTTAAAGCTCACCACGATTGGTGGAGATACACTCACCAACTCTGAACTTCTAACTGCTGCAGGCAGTGCGGCTGATGGCACACTGTTTACCTTTGGCCCTGACCCTCGAAACTCTCCAGCCGCTTCAGAAGTGGTTGAGCAGTTCCGGAAGTCGAAGATCGAGCCAGAAGGTTATACGCTCTACTCCTACGCCACAATCCAGTTGTTCGCGCAAGCTGCGACTGAAGCTGGATCTATTCAGTTGGATGACATGCGTAAGGTTTGGGGTAAAAAAACCTTCGATACGGTAGTGGGCCCGTTAAGCTTTAACGAAAAGGGCGACATTACCAAGCCTGGTTATGTGGTTTATCGCTGGACAGGGAGCCAGTACGGTTACGCAAACTGACCTCCCAGCCTGTCTCTTCGGGAGGAAGAGGCAGGCATGCTATTCGTCCAGCTGGAGTAGATTAACATGTATCTTGCATTGCAGCAGTTAGTCAACGGGCTAACGCTAGGCGCTGTTTATGGTTTGATCGCAATTGGCTATACGATGGTTTATGGGATCATCGGCATGATCAATTTCGCTCATGGTGATATTTTTATGATCGCAGCATTTATATCGATTGCTGCGTTTACACTGCTGTCTGTGTTTGGAATTAGCTCTGTTCCGCTTGCTATTCTTTGTGTGCTGATCGTGTCGATTTTGCTGACGTCCGCATATGGTTGGGCGGTAGAGCGTACTGCCTACAGACCATTGAGAGGAGCACCAAGGCTGGCTCCGTTGATTTCAGCCATTGGTATGTCTATCTTCTTGCAAAATTTTGTCCAGTTGACGCAAGGCGCACGAGTTAAAGCAATTTCGCCCGTCATTCCAGGAGGGGTGAGAATTCCTCTTGGTGCGGACAGCGTGTTCATCTCTTATAGCCAGATGCTGATAGTGATCGTAACGGCGGTATTACTAGCGGCGTTTACATGGTTAATTACTAAGACATCCTTCGGTCGACAACAGCGGGCCTGTGAGCAGGATCTCAAAATGACCAGTTTTCTTGGATGTAACGTTGATCGAATCATCTCGTTCACTTTCATGATCGGAGCAGGGTTGGCAGCTGTTGCCGGCGTCATGGTTACGATCTACTACGGGGTAGTGGACTTCAGCATTGGCTTCCTGGTTGGTATTAAAGCATTCACGGCTGCGGTTCTGGGTGGCATCGGATCTTTGCCTGGTGCTGTCCTTGGAGGTTTGCTGATAGGGCTTATCGAGTCTTTCTGGGGTACCTACTTCTCTGCAGAGTATAAGGATGTCGCAACGTTCGCGATTCTTATTCTCGTACTCTTGGTTCGCCCTTATGGTCTGCTTGGTCGGCCTGAGGTAGAAAAGGTATGAATATGGTCGGACAAAATAATCTGCGGCGGCATTTAGTCGATGCCTTTAAGATGTCCGCGATCGGGGCGGTTTTAGGCGTTCCGCTGATTGGGATGTATACCACTGATAATGGTGGTGTGCTTGAGGTGCACACCAGGTGGTCTCTTCTGGCGGCGGTTGTCATCGCTATATTTTTCATCCGTCTGGCTCAGTCGGCAGTGATGGTGTCTTTGCACATTAGGCGGAAGAAGCCAACCACAGGGCGACCTCTTCGGCAGCCCAAAAAGATTACGAACCCTTTAGGGTGGGCCATTTTTTTTGTAGCGCTATTTTTGCCTATCCTGTTTTCTGGGAATCGCTACTTTGTAGACGTAGCGACCACCGTTTTGATCTACGTAATGTTGGGCTGGGGTTTGAATATCGTAGTGGGACTGGCGGGTCTATTAGATCTTGGTTACGTAGCGTTTTACGCTGTCGGTGCATATGCATATGCATTGTTGTCCCACTATTTCGGTTTGTCATTTTGGCTGTGCTTGCCTATTGCTGCAGTTGTTGCTGCCGCATTCGGGATATTGTTAGGGTATCCAACATTGCGTTTGCGTGGAGATTACCTTGCGATTGTAACATTGGGGTTTGGCGAGATTATTCGGCTTGTCCTTATTAATTGGGGTGAGTTAACGGGAGGCCCAAACGGCATCTCGGGAATTGATCGGCCCACTCTGTTCGGGTTGAGTTTTAGTGGGAATACAGGTGATTCATTTGCTAGTTATTTTGACCTGGCATACTCAAGCTCTCATCGAGTGATATTTCTCTATTATTTGATCTTTGCTCTGGCTGTAATCACCAATATCCTTGTGCTTCGCATGCGTAAGGTTCCTACAGGGCGGGCTTGGGAAGCAGTGCGAGAAGATGAGATTGCATGTCGCGCTTTGGGTATAAATGTCACTAATATCAAGCTGTCAGCTTTCGCGCTTGGTGCAATGCTCGGCGGTTTGGCCGGTGTGTTTTTTGCTGCTCGTCAAGGCTTCATTTCTCCTGAAAGTTTCACGTTCAACGAAAGTGCGATCATTCTGGCAATAGTGGTGTTAGGTGGCATGGGTAGTCAGCTTGGTGTCGTATTTGCTGCTCTGGTCTTGGTGTTGCTGCCAGAATTCGGGCGAAGCTTCACCGAGTACAGGATGTTGCTCTTTGGCGCTGCTATGGTGCTCATCATGGTGTGGCGCCCAGGAGGAATTTTCTCAGCTCGTGAACCGAGTATTATTTGGGCCAGACTCCGGAAAAAAAATCATTACCAGGCGGTCATCAAGCGGCTGAGGTGGTGCGATGAATTCTGTTCTCCTTGATGTTCAATCCCTTGGGATGACGTTTGGTGGTATCAAGGCTATCGAAGGGCTTAGCCTTCAGGTTCGAAGCCGAGAGATTACATCAGTAATTGGCCCGAATGGCGCGGGTAAGACGACACTCTTCAATTGCCTAACTGGTTTTTACAAGCCCACAGCCGGCAGTATTCAAATGTCCCATCCGCAGCATGGGCAGATGAATCTGGAAAAACTTTCAACAATCGATGTTACGAGGCGTGGAGGCGTTGTCCGAACATTTCAAAATATCAGACTTTTTCCCAAGATGACTGTCTTGGAGAATTTGTTGATCGCACAACACAATAGCCTGCAGAGCGCTTCTGTCTTTTCATTGGCCGCCATTCTCGGACTAAAAAATTATCGCAGTGCGGAGGAGGAGGCTGTCGAAAAGGCTTATAAACATCTGGCATCGTTGGGGTTGGAAAAATTTTCTGACGAACCTGCAGGTGCTTTGTCCTACGGTGTACAGCGAAAAGTAGAGCTTGTCCGTGCGCTATGTACAGACCCGGTTCTTCTATGTCTCGATGAGCCTGCTGCGGGGTTGAATCCTAAAGAGTCAATGGAGCTGAATTACTGTTTGCAAGCACTTGTTGCAGAGCAGGGTATCAGCGTACTTTTGATTGAACATGATATGAGCGTTGTTATGAATATCTCGAATCATATCTATGTTCTATCATATGGTAAGAAGATTGCTGAGGGCACACCTAAGGCCATCCAGGAGGATCCGAGGGTGATTGCTGCCTACCTTGGGACGCCGGGTGGGGAGGCTGCATGATGCTTGAGGTAAATGAACTGAATGTGCATTACGGCCACGTTCACGCCCTGCGTGGCGTCAATCTCCAGATTGATCAGGGTGAGATCGTCACCTTGATCGGTGCCAATGGAGCAGGAAAGTCCACGCTGATGACCAGCCTCTTGGGCAGCCCCGTGCCAAGCTCGGGATCCGTGGTCTTCGAAGGACGCTCGTTGGTTGGATTGCAACCTCACCGAATTTCTCGGATGGGGATCGCACTTTCTCCCGAAGGGCGTCGGATTTTCTTGCGAATGACAGTCGAAGAGAACCTGCTGATGGGGGCTGTGTTCGAGAATGTGGATACACGTGCGGCTGACCTGCAAAGGATGTACGAACTGTTCCCAATCCTGGAGACGCGCCTTCACCAGCCTGCGGGTACGCTCTCCGGTGGTGAGCAGCAGATGCTGGCCATCGCACGGGCGCTTATGAGTCATCCTAAATTACTACTCCTCGATGAACCCTCTCTAGGTTTGGCCCCGATTTATATCCAGAAAGTGTTCCAGATCATTCAGCGACTGAACCAGGATCTGGGTATGACCATTTTGCTGGTTGAGCAGAACGCGGCCCAGGCCCTTGCTGTTGCTCACCGTGGATATGTGCTTCAGCACGGCGAGATTGTCATGGAAGGCACGGGGAGTAAGCTCGCCAGTAGCCAAGAGGTGAAGGCGGCTTACCTGGAGGGCGGGCACAAAGTGAGTGCGTAGCTACTTGTTTCGTGAGGTGTTGTTGCAAAGCAACACCTTGCGATAAACGCACTGCCCATGTCTGAGCTCCTGTGATTGGTGTTGCGTCATAAACGCCTTACAAAGTTTCATTGTTGCTCTTTGTCTGGTTGTTGATCGCGTCAATCTTCTCTGGGGCAGGTTTCACCTGCTTCCAAATGCTCAATTTTGGTGCTTTTGCCGCCATCATGCAGGCTGACGCCCCAAAGGGGGCGATGGAAGGTCTCTACGCTTGCGGACAAGCATCATGTGCAAAAAACCGCAATCGACTGCCTGTCTTGATACAAGTCAAAAGCTGCTCTGTGCAGCAAGATGTTCCCTAATCGCAATCAGCTCTTTCGCCATCTGTTCTGACGGATAGATGGCACGCCTAAGAGCCCAATCGTTAGGAGCAATTATGAAACATTCCGGCAAAGTCGCACTGGTAACTGGCGCCGCACAGGGCCTTGGTCTCGCATGCGCGGAGCGCTTCCTTGAGGATGGCGCAAAAGTCATTCTGGTCGACGTGCAAGCTGACAAAGTCCGCGCACAGGCCGAACGGCTGGGTGCGAATGCGTCTTGGTTTGCTGCAGACCTGAGCGAAATCTGCTCCGAGCTGGCTGCAGCAATTGTACAAAAAGCCGTAGATGAATTCGGCTCGATCGATATCGTTGTGAACAATGCCGGCATCATCCACACAGCTGATTTCGTTGATTTCCCAGAAGATGCATTCGACCGCGTTCAACGCGTTAACTTGAAGTCCCCATTCTTGATCGGCCAGGCAGCAGCACGCGTGATGGTTGAGCGTGGTATTCAAGGTTCGATTATCAACATGTCGTCGATCAACGCCGAACTGGCCATCCCGAACTCGGTCGCTTATGCCGTTTCCAAGGGTGGCATCAAGCAACTAACTGCCGTAATGGCTGTTGGCCTGATCAAGCACGGCATCCGAGTTAACGCTATCGGCCCAGGCACTATCGCAACGGAACTGGTGTTGAACTCCGTAATGGCGAATGAGGCGCAACGTAAAACCGTGCTGTCCCGTACCCCTATTGGCCGTTGTGGTGAGGCATCTGAAGTCGCTAGCGTGGCTTCGTTCTTGGCAAGTGACGACGCTTCCTACATCGTTGGTCAAACGATCTATCCAGATGGTGGTCGTCTGATCTTGAACTACACCGTTCCGGTGCAAGAGTGACTGTAGAGCTTTCAGCGCCTCCGCGTCTTCACAGCGCGGGGGCGCGAGCGGTCTTATTCGACCCATCGGCTACCGTCTTCATCTCCTCCATACAGCGGCGTCTCTTTGCCCTGGTGGATCTGCTGAGCCGTTTAGATGGTGTCGAGCAAACCGTTCCCGGCATGAACAATCTTCTGGTGGTTTTCAATCCCCTAGAGATTCGTCAAGAGCAACTGAGTGACTGGCTTGTCGAGCACTGGAGTGGAGATTTATCCGTATCGATTCAGGGCAGGGAATTTGAAGTTCCGGTTGTATACGGTGGTGGTGAAACGGATCTAA
>NZ_BCBP01000058.1:0-47379 GCF_001753955.1 Pseudomonas sp. NBRC 111139 | reverse complement strand
TGTGCTGGCGGCTGAGCGCACTAACTACGTCCCAGGCAGCCGCGCCGCTGTACCAGTCTTTCTGCTCAGGGTAAGGATTAGGCTGGCGCAAGGCATCGGCCACTATGCGCAGCGGGCCGATGCACAGACTCTGATTAAGCACTGTCAGCATGTTATCTAACGGAGCTACTAACACATCCGAGAGAATTTCATGCAGTCGTGTGGTGATACGCGGGTCGTCGTGTTCGACGGTGGTTTCCAATCGCTTGCCCAGCAGCGGTAAGGCGCCAGCAAAGCCTTTAAAACCCAACTCGGCATGTGCAAAGGTCATTTCGGGCATATGCCAGGAGTCGCGGTGACTGACTTGCTGAATGGGGCGCTGAGCGTTTAATAGCTCATGCAAGGCACTTACAAAGCCTTCGGCTTCGCGCTCCGGAGCTTCATCCAAATCAAGTTCGGCTAGCAAAGCGGGATGTTGGTAATTGAGCCAGGCCAGCACCGGCTGCTTCATCCCCGCATCGCTGGTCAGTTCAGCGATCAGCGTATCGTCCAGCCACAGCTTGTAGCAGGCCACATAGGCGGTTTCGGCTGATTTAGACCAGGCGATATGCAACTCCAAAGCAAAGCGTGCGGCATCGGCAGTTGGGCTGTCGACGGTGAGGCCAAAATCCTCGTTGATCAGCTCATACAGCTGGTTGTAAGTGGCACCGATGCTGTCGTTTTTTGCGACATGAAGCTTGATGACAATGCGTTTATTCAGGTCACCGCCATTCACCAGGCTGGCAAAGCCGCCGATGTGTTTTTCGCCCAACACATCAATGCGCTGCGGGTCGCAGTGGCCTTTGGCGAGGATTTGCTGCAGATAAAACAGCGCCTGCAGCACCGAGCTTTTGCCGACGCTATTAGGCCCAAACATCAAGGTTACCGGCGCCAGCGGGATGGTTTGGGTAGCCTGAAAGGAACGAAAGTTGGTGAGGGCGATTTCTGTAATTCGCATTTTTTATGCCCTAGCTCGGCCTATGGCCGGCAAATGTCTTATTTGTAATTTTTAGATGGCAATAGCTCTGCCGTTGCATGCGCTCACGCCGTCTCTGCATGGCTCACAGGCAAACCAAACCGCATTCGGCTGGCTCTCATATCGAGCTGAGTTCACGGAACCAACGCCAGCAAGTTCTCGACTAGCTCCTTGAGCTCCGAGCGCTGCTCAGCACCCTCTTGGTACATCGAGCGCTGGAGGATCTGCTCAGCAGCCATGTGAGGCCAGAACTTGTCGATCACATCATCCGCTTTGACACGCACCGCCTGGCCTATGATTTTCTTAGCGTCGCAGGTATCGGTGAAGGCCACCCTTACCCCGGTTTGAGTATCAATCATGTCAGGGCACAGATAGTTCTCGATTTCCCGCTTACGGGTGGAATAGAAGGGCCTACCTCTTCCTTCTACTTCCTGCTTGCGCTTGGCAATTGACGCGACCTGCTCCGGGCTGCCGCCAATGTCAGAGTCTAGGAACACGCACCATGGCAACCCGAGGTCATCGGCGAGATTGAGGGTGACCCAGTGCTTCACGCTGCCACAGCCGCCAATCAGAATCGGAACGATGCCGGCATCCTCAAGACTGGACGGGAGATGTCCGCCAGCCTTCAGGGTATTGGCGGCATGACGGAGGAAGGTGACGTCTGATTTACCTTCAACAAGCACGACGCCTTTCGCCCGCTCCATCCCCGTTTCGGGGAGCACACCCAGACTCTCTGCGGCCTCCTTGAGCACATCGTTATTGGGCATCTTGACGATGGGGATACAGTTCTCATCCTTGGTCACATAGCGGATGCCATCGATGGGCATCAGGCCGGCCAGAGCAGGGACGTGGGTGGTGACGATGATCTGCCGGTTGGGTTGGTTGGAAAGCTCCAGCAACGCCTTCATCAGCATCATCTGGTAGTTCGGGTGCTGGGAGGTCTCTGGCTCTTCGATGGCGTAAATCACATTGCACTGGGAGCCCACTACTGCCTTCTCCGCCTCGGCGCGGAAGAAGTTGAGCAGGATCAGGCGGCGCACGCCGCTGCCGCGCTTGTTAATCGGAATACCGTTCTCACCATCTAGAGTGAAGCTGAAGCTCCACTTGGGCTTCTCCTTAAAGCGCGGGGTCAACTCGTTGGCCAGCTCGGGGGCCATTTCCCGCAGCTTGTCGAGGGTACGCTCAGCAACATTCAGCACACTGGCTTCGATCTGCTGCTCCAGCGCGCTGATCTGAGCCTGCAGCGCGGCCTGAGCCTCCTTGACAGCCTGCTGCAGCGGATTCTTGGCCTCGGCGTCGCCATCGCTGCTTTCACGATCCGCCTTGAACAGGGCGAAGGTGGGCAACTGGGCCTCGATCTTTTCCCAGATGGGTTTGTTGTCCGCCGAGATTCCTTTGCCGACTTCGAGCAGGGTTTCCTGGCAAACAATGGGTTGCACTGAAGCACGAATAGCCTGTCGCCACTGCGAAGCAACCCGCTGATCCGCCACCTGCTCTGCAATGCCTCGTTGTACACCGAGCTTTTTCAAAACATCCATCTTGAGGCTTAGCAGCCCAGCCAGCGCCTCATCCGCTGGATGCTGGCAGCGGATGGCGGTACGCTCCAGCTTGCCTGTACTGGCCTTGAAAGTTTTGACGATCTCCAACGCACTCTCGGCGTTGAGCAAGTATTCCTGCGCCAGGGAGGTCTGGGCATTTTCATCCAATACCAGCGCCTCAGGCAGATCATCAAACTCACAGGCGATCTCGAACTGCTCGGCACCCTCCGTCAGGCTGAAGCAGTTCATATCGCTTTTATCGGCCTTGACGTCGCCGATCTCAAAGAAGATCGCCAAGGCTTCGAGGATGGTCGATTTGCCACAGTCATTCCGACCAACGATGCCGGTCATGGCTTCGTCGATGGGAATGACTGTGGCGGCACGGTAGCCGCGAAAATGGGTGAGTTTGACTGACTTGAGGCGCATGGGGATTTCCTTATCTACAGCTGGTCAGCAAAGGCTTTTTGAGACAGCGCACTGAAGTTCAACACATCCAATTGATGTGCAGACTCTTGATTGCTCGTGAGCGATTTGCTTTTCCAGTAAACAGCTGAAAATTCTCTTTGCTTTTGCATATCCGGTACCGGAAGCTCAATAGCATAAAGCTCTTTTGTGCGAATTCCTTTTACCGTACTACCGGAAGAGCGGGCATAAATCAAATCCTTAACAAAAGGATCCAGCAACAAGAACAGGAGGTACTCCTGTGTCACCTTCCCTTTGGATCGCAGAGCTACCAAACGCTGACCAATTGCAACCTTCTCATACTCACCTAGCAAAGCAACATTTCCGAGCGGTGCTTCAGTAGTAAAAAGAACATCGTTCGCCCTGGGAAAGCCTCTCGTCATCCATGCGTCATAATTTTCTTCGGGAATGTACTCTCTCGGCTCATCATCGACATACCCACTCTTGACGTTCTTTGCCGTTATCAGAGGAATTCCATACTCGGACTTTTCGGGAGTCTTACCTCTGTAGTCAATGTAATCAACCAACTCCTGCAGCTTGTACTTTTGCGAGTTTGCATACCCAGAAGATGTGACAAGCTCGCCGAACATGTCCAGAAACACGGCGCGGAGGAAGTCGTTGGCGAGCTGGATGGCTTGCTGGCGTTTACGGCGGATGGAGTCGGCCTTGTCGAGGATGGCGGCGATGCGCTTTTGTTCGGGCAGGGGTGGGAGGGGGATTTGCATCGCCTCGAAATTGCCCTTATTAACAATCGCTACGGTAGTTGATGGAGCCATGGCCTCCATTTTCGGCTTTAAAAGCTGTAAAGCGTAGAAGCCATACTTGGCATCAACTCTATTCTCGTCAAAGATCACTGAGTTGATCTGTTGATTTGTGGCAACAGGCTTGCCCGCAATCGCCATCTTTCCAAGCGAACCTATACAGCAAACCATCACAGCATTCTTTGGCACAAGCTTAATTGCCGAGGCGCCTTTAGCAGACAAGGTTCTTGGCGCACTCGTTACATAATTATCCAGACCAAGCTCAGCAGGAGTGACAAACGGAATATCCCCGCCAAAGTTTTGATCATCCACCGTTGATGGCGTTTTTCCGGTAACAACCTTTGCCACTTCTCTTATGGCAACAAGAGGCCAACTCACAGCATCCCCTCCAGCTCATCCAGGTCCGCCAGAATTTCCTGCTCCAACCCTTTTAGCCGTTGCAGAATCACCTTCGGGTCTTCGTACTGCTCCTGCTGGTACTCCACTTCCTTGTAACGGTTGATGGAGAGGTCGTACTTGTTGGCGGCGATGTCCTCGGCTTGCACGACAAAGGCCTTTTTGCGCTTGTCGCCGAACAGGGTGTTGATGGTGCTGGTGCTGATATTGCCTTCGACCATCTTCCGGTATTTGTGCCACTGGGCGATGGCGTCGGGAAGGTCGTTGCTGCCCTCGCCTTTCAGCTCGGTGCGTTTATCGTCCAGCGAGTAACCGTCGGCTTGCAGGTCATAAAACCACACACGCTCGGTAGCGCCGCCTTTGGTGAAAATGAGGATGGCGGTGCTGACGCCCGCGTAGGGTTTGAACACACCGCTGGGCAGGCTGACGATACCTTCCAGCTGGTTGTTGTCGAGCAGCTCCTGGCGTAGTTGCTGGTGTGCCTTGCTGGAGCCGAACAGAACGCCGTCCGGCACGATCACAGCGGCGCGGCCACCGAGCGTGAGCGAGCGGAGGATATGGGCGACGAACAGCAGCTCGGTCTTTTTTGTTTTCACCAGGCCGAGAACGTCGGGGTTGGTGTTGGTTTCGTCCAGGCTGCCTTTGAACGGCGGGTTGGCCAGCACCACGTCGAAGAAATCCTGCTCCTGACGCGGATAGTGCTCCTTGATGGATTTGCTCAGGGAGTCCTGGTAACGGATGTTTGCGTCGTTCACCCCGTGCAGCATCATGTTCATGCTGGAGACGCGCAGCATGGTGGTGTCGAAGTCGAAGCCCCAGAACATCTGGCTGTTGATGTGCTGGCGGTAGGGTTCGAGCAGGTCGCCGGAGTAATGCAGGTTGCCGTCTTCGTCGCTGAAGGTGCCTTCCGGGCTGGAATGCATGCGGTTGAGGTATTCCATGGTGCGGGCCAGGAAGCCCGCAGTGCCGCAGGCCGGGTCGCAGATCAGCTCAGTCGGTTGCGGGGCGATCAGTTCGATCATCGCGTCGATGATGTGGCGCGGCGTGCGGAACTGGCCGTTGATGCCGGCGGTGGTGAGCTTGCTGAGCAGATACTCGTAGATATCGCCCTTTACGTCGCTCTGGGTCAGCGGCAGGTCGTTGACCATCTCCACGGCGGAGGTGAGCACGGACTCGTTCTTAATCTCCAGATCGGCGTCCTGCATGTACTCGCTGATATGGCCAAGGCCTTCACGCTCACCGCCCTCGCCTTCGGCGCTGCCGAGTTGGGCGAAGAACGGGTAGACCTTCTGCCTGAGGTGGCTGTGCAGCTCCTTGCCGCTCATGTTGCGGAAGTTCTTCCAGCGCAGCAGCTGGCCTTCCGGGTTATTGGGAAACAAGCGGGCAAAGTCTTTACCGGTGCGGTTGGCTTTGCGCTCGGCGACGTCTTCCTGCATGTCGAGCATGCGGGCGAACATCAGGTAGCTGATCTGCTCGATCACGGTCAGCGGGTTGGTAATGCCGCCGGTCCAGAATTTTTCCCAGAGCTTGTCGATATCGTTGCGGATTTTGCCGGTGAGCATTCGAGGTACTTCTCTCGCTAAAAAGGGGGTCAGGCCTGCGGCAGCGCTTCGCTGTCGTGACTGTTGTGATTTATTTGCAGTGGCAACTCTTCGGTGGACTCATCCGCCTCGTCGAGCGCCTCGACGATCAGCGAGAGTCGCTCGCTTTCGAAATCCATGTGGGTTGGCTCCAGCGCCGGCAGCGTCTTGCTGACCTTGGCCGACAGCTTGTTGAAGCGTTCCACCTTGCCGTACAGGCCCTGCTTGCCAGCCAGTGCCTTGACGGTGTCGTTGTAGTGGTTGCTCACGGTATTGAGCGTTCCTCCCAGCTTGCCGAGGCGCTCGGCCACGGTGCAGACCTGGTTGTAGATCTCGCCGGCCTTCTCGCTGATCTCCCGTGCTTCGGCATTGCTGCGCTCGATCATCCAAAGGTTGGAAACGGTACGCAGGATCGGGATCAGGGTGGTGTGGGAAACCAGCACGATGCCCTTCTTGTAGCCGTACTCGAACAGATCCTTGTTGTGCTTCATGGCCTCGATGTAGGCCGGCTCGATGGGCATAAACATCAGTACAAAACTGGGGCTGCGCATACCAACGAGGTTGGTGTAGTCCTTGGAAGCCAGGTCATCGATGTGCCGGCGTACCGCTTTGACGTGCTCGGCCATGGCCAGCTGGCACTCTTCGGTGGACTCAGCTGCTACCGCACGGTCATAGGCGACCAGCGAGACCTTGCTGTCGATGATGATGTGTTTGCCATCAGGCAACTTGATCAGATAATCGGTCTGCTTGGAGCGGCCCTCGGCATCTTTGAAGGCTGTCTGCACTTCGTAGTGAGCCTCTTCGATAAGGCCACTCATTTCCAGCGTGCGACGCAGTTGCGCCTCGCCCCAGGCTCCGCGCTGCTGGGAGTCGCCCTTGAGCGCCGAGGTGAGATTGTTGGCCTCTTTGCTCATCTGCAGGCCGATTTCCAGCACCTTTTTGATTTCAGAGTTGAGACTGGTGTTGCCCTGCAGGGACGCATCGTGAACTTCGTTGATGCGCTTCTGGAAGCCTTCGATCTGCTCACGGAACGGTTTAAGCATGCCGTCGATACTGGTTTGGCTGGTCTGGGTGAAGGTCTTGCCCTTCTCCTCGAAAATCTTGTTGGCCAGGTTCTCGAATTCCTGAGTCAGCGACTTGCGCGCATCTGCCAGTTGCGTCATCTGCTCCTGGAAGTGCTCCTCGCGCTGGCTCAGGGTGGTTTTGAGCTTGGTGTGCTCGGATGACAGCGTGTTGAAGCGCTCCTGGAGTTCGCCGAACGCCTTTACCTGCTCATTCAGATGCTGCTTGGTTTCAGCCAACTGCTCGCGGGCATCGCGCTCGGAGGTTTCCAGCGACTTGGCGCGCTTGCCTTCGGCAGCCAGCTCATCCTTCAGGCGGTCACGATCTGCATGCAGTTGCTCGTTGGTGGTCTGAGCCTGTGCCAGACGATCCCGCAGCTCTGTCACCTGCTTCCCACTGTTATCCAGGGCCGTCTTCAGCTCAGCGTGCTGATTACTAAGCGGCTGATAACGCCCCAGCAGCTCGTTGTACTCCAGAGCCTGTGCAGCCATCTTCTGGCGAATTTCAGCAAGCTGCTCACGGGCCTCCCGCTCCCCCGTTGCGGCCACCTTGGCGCTGGCATCCAGATTTGCCAGTTCGTCCTTGAGAGTGTCGCGCTCACCTTGCAATGAGGTGATTGCAGTTTGCGCGGCTGTCAGACGATCACGCAGTTCAGAGACTTGCTCCTGCAGCGCTCGCCCTTCGGCTTGAGCGGTTTCCAGGCGTTTGGCGGCTTCGTTATACTGTCGGCTGGAATCGTCCAGCTTCAGCTGCAACGCAGCCTGTGCGTCTTTGCCTTCCTGCTGTTCCTGATTCAGCCGAGTCACATTGTCGAAGGCGGCCTGCAGCTGCGCCTTCAGCTTAGATTCTGCGACCTGCAGTTCATGGCCGCGCGCCTCTGCCGCCTTGAGCTGCTCGCTCAGCGCTGCGCTGCCGGCCACTGCCGTCGTTTGAGCCTGCTGGGCCAGCTCAAGCTGAGCCGCCAGCAGACTGAGTTGCCGGCCCTGACGCAATGCCGCAGCGAAATAACCCAGTAACGCGCAAGCCAGTGCGAGTACGGCTGTGATAACGATGATGTCGGTAGTCCATTGACTGGCTTGCATGTGCACTCCTAGTGACTGGTAGGCGGGGTTTCCCCGCGCAAGAAGGGCTTGAGCACGGCCACCAGCTCACCCACGTCGGCTGGCGTAAACACACCGTCGATGCCTTCGTGGGAAATGCTGGAGAACGGAGCGTCGTAGAGCTTTTCGATGACGATGCTGCCGTGCTGGGCGATGTAGCTTTTGAGCAGGTTCATGAAGCGCACCTGCTGGGCCGTGAGGCTGGGGTGGGCATGCAGGAACTGGGCGAAATGCTGCTCGATGGCCTGCACGTCCAGGCCAATCAGCTCGCGCACGGTCAACTGAAGCTCGCTGGCGGTGCGGCCATAGAACTCGTTGAGCACCTGCAGGTTGACGCCGGGGTGGGTGGTGAGGATGGTCGAGGTGAGCGAATTAAGCTCCTGCTCGGCAATCGGTTCGCCCTTGTGGATCTTCTGCAGAGTCGGATTGGCGGCCAACATGCCGTCGAGGATGTCCTTGAGACGGCGGCGGTAGCTCATCGCCTCGTTGGCACCGGCGATCTTGATTTCACGCTCAGCCTCCTGCACTCCACTATCGGCGGTGCGGGTACCCGGGGTGTTGTAGAGCGGACCATCCCCCGACTTGCGATACTTCATGATCCCGCGCAGTTCCTGGCGGGCACGTTCCAGCTTATCGACGCAGGCGTTGAGCCAGAAGTCCGCGCTGCGTACCTCGGCGATCAGCGCGTCCTTTTGCCGAACGGCCTGGATATTTATGGCGAGCTTGTCGAGCTCCTCCAGCAGCGTGATCTTGCCATCCTCGAAACAGCTGGCCTTTTCCACCATGCAGATTTCGATGCCGGCGATGAGCTTGTCGAGCGCGGTAGCATGTTTGTCCCGCAGTACACGGGCCGACATCAGCGGCGCAATGGTGGTCACCAGCAGGTGCTGAACCTTGGCATCGAACCTTTGCAGTTGGTCGCCCTGCTGCAACTGGTGCACGGCCCGCAGCTCACGTTTGACAGCAACGCTGCTGTCCGGCAGGTCATTGATGTCAGCACGCAGCAGTTCGATGGCTGCATCGAAGGCAGCAGCATGGTTGTGCTTGAGCGCGGCCTGCGCCAGCTCCAGACGTGCTTCGAAGGTGGTCTGCAGGAGCGACTTGCCGCCCTTGTCCTCGGGTTCCTCGTACTCCTGCTCGAAGAAGTCGAAATTGCCGTAGTGATCGAAGATGAGGAACTCGGCCTTGTGCTTGCCTTGACCAAACAGGTTGGGACTCAGGCGCGTGCCACGGCCGATCATCTGCCAGAACTTGACCCATGATTTGACCGGTTTGGCGAATACCAGGTTGACCACTTCCGGCACGTCGATACCGGTGTCGAGCATGTCTACCGAAATGGCGATGCGGAAGTCGTTGCCCGGTTTCTTGAACTCTTTGATCAGGGTGTCCACATGCGGAATTGCGTTGTGGATGACCTTGCAGACCTTGGCCCCATACTGCGGGTAAAGCTTGCAGAAGAGTTTTTCCAGATGCTCGGCGTGGTCCTGGCGCTGAGCAAAGATGATGGTCTTGCCAACCAGTGAGCCTGTTGCATCCTTGATACCGTTGTTGATCAGGTTTTCCAGGATGATGCGGTCAGTGTCTTCGCTGAAGATTTTGCGACCGATGTCTTTGCCGGCAATGGTGGTGCGCTTGGCCTCTTCCTCGCCGAGGTCCTCTTCGAGCTGGCGCCTCTGCTCGTCACTCAGGTCGTTGTAGTGAATGCCGTCACGCAGAAAATCGGTGGTGAGATCGCGCACGCGGAACGGTACCAGATACGGCGGCTCGTTGTTGATGGCGGCATCCAGCCCGAACTCGAAGGTGGGGTCGGTGGTTTCGCAGTCGAAAATATCGAAGGTGTTTCGGCTGATGAACCTCACCGGGGTGGCGGTGAGGCCGACCTGCAGGGCATCGAAGTAGTCGAACAGGTCGCGGTACTTGTTGTAGATGCTACGATGGCTTTCGTCGGCGATGATCAGGTCGAAGAAGCCGACATCGAGCTGAGCGAAGCGGTTCATCATACCCGGATAGGTGGCGATGTAGACGCGGGCGGTCTGGTCGACCTTGTTGGTTTCACCAATCACGCAACGCGGTTCGCTGGGCAGGTTCTGCTTGAAGGCCTCATCGGCCTGTACACGCAGCTCTTTGCGGTCACAGAGGAACAGCACGCGCTTGGCCCAGCCGGTGCGCAGCAGCAATTCGGCCAACGCGATGGCCACACGGGTTTTGCCGGTGCCGGTGGCCTGGATGATGAGGGCCTTGCGGCGCTGCTGCTGGAAGTGCGCAGCGACGGTTTTGATTGCTTCGATTTGGTAGGGGCGATCAGCAATGCTGAGCTCAGGGTTGTGTTTTTCCAGCGCGGGGATGCGGTACTGGCGCTGGTAGGCCAGGTATTCCAGGCTGTCTTTGCTGTAGAGGCCGTACACCGGGCGATAGGTGTTGTATTGCTTGTCGTCCCAGATAAAGGTTTCGTAGCCGTTGCTGTAGAAAATCACCGGACGCTGCATGCCCATGCGTTCGAAACCATCAGCGTACATGCGGGCCTGTTCGCGCCCGGTTTGCAGGCTGATATTGCCGGACTTCTTGGCCTCGATCACGGCCAGGGGCTGACCGTTGTCGCCCCACAGCACGTAGTCCGCCTTACCTTTGCCGGAGACGTTCTCGGGGAAATCGACCTCCACCTCCTGGCCAACCTGCGCGGGGTTGCTGACATCCCAGCCAGCTTGCAAGAGCATGGCGTCGATCAGCAGTGAGCGGGTCTTGGCTTCACTCCAATGCAGGCTGTCGGCAACCTTCTGGCTCTGCTGCTGACGCTTTTGCTGGTCGGGCTTGGCGGGCGCTTCAATCTTGTCGAGGTGGCGGGTACGCTCCTGCTCCAGCTTGTCCATGACGCGCTGCAGCTCTTCCTGGTACTGGTTGAGGTCCTTCTCGTAGCTGGAGACGGTTTTCTGCAGGCTGGCCAGCGCAGCCGTTGGGTCCTGCACGTCAGCAAACTCGGGGATCGCTGCCTGCACGGTGCCGTAGTACTTGATGGCCATGTACATGGCCAGTTGGTAGGCAGTCTTCAGTGCCAGCTGTGCGTTGCGCAGCTCGCCTTCGGCACCATGGGCAGTGTCGTTACCCTGGATACGCAAGAAGTTGATCTGATGAACCAGGGGTTTGTTGACGCAATCAACAAACACCGGATTTTTAACCAGATCGTAGAAGCTCGACTGCGGCATACGCGGCAGAAGCTCTTCCTTGTAGATGGCCTTGGTCAGTTCTTCGGCAAAGCTACGCAGACGAGTGAGCGCACTGCCAGGATCGATGTGCAGTACGGCTTCGGCAAGACCGGCGAGGTTTGCCAGCAGCTCATTGCCGGGGCGGAGGAACTCAAAGTTGACTGATTTCATAAAGGCGATTCTGTCCATGACGACCCTATAGCGAGGACCGTGCCAGTTTTATTCAATGCCGTATTTGTCCATCCAGTTGCTCAGCGTTTGCTGGCTTTTAAGGCCTAGCAGGCCGGCCGCCCGAGTCTTGTTGTTGCCGGTAAGCTTCAAAGCCTGACGCAAATAATGCCCAGCAACCTCTGAAATTATCTCTTGCAAATCAATACCTTGAGAAACATCCAAGGAAGTTGGATTGTGCTGCCCCCGGGGTAATTGGAACAGTGCCTGCTCAATATCCGCAGCGCCAATCACGTCACCCGGACACCAGAGGGCAGCGCGCAGCAACGTCGATTGCAACTCACGCACATTGCCTCGCCAAGCGCCGCAGAGGATAAGTTTTTTTGCATCTACGGAAATTTTCTTACCCTTTAGCGATTCGTCCCGCTCTGCAATTCCGCTCAAGAGGGAATCAGCCAACAGCAGCAAATCACCCTCGCGCTCACGCAGTGGCGGTAGATGCAGGACACCGATGGCAACGCGATAGAAAAGGTCCTCCCGGAAACCACCTTCTGCCACGGCGTGCATCAGATTGCGGTGAGTCGCAGTGATTAGTCGCACATCCACTCTGACGTCCTGGCTGCCTCCGACTGGAGTTACCACCCCTTCCTGCAGCACTCGTAGCAAACGCACCTGAGCATCACAAGTCAGCTCACCAAATTCATCCAGGAACAGGGTTCCACCATCAGCCTGCTGAAAAACACCGGCGCGACTCTCAACAGCGCCGGTGAAAGCCCCTTTGCGGTGACCAAACAATGTGGAGTCAATCAGCTCCGGCGGGATAGCGCCGCAGTTGATCGCAACGAATGCCCCAGATGAACGGGGACTAGCATTGTGAATAGCTCTGGCGAATAGTTCCTTGCCAGTGCCCGTTTCACCATAGATCAGAACAGGCACCTGCTTTTGAGCAAGAACCTGCGCCTGAACCTTGAGCATGAGCATGCGCTCGCTCTGCGTAATGATGCTGTCAAAGGCCGCATTGGCTGGAGCGTGGCCGTCAGCAAGCTGAAGCAGCTTGTCGTCTGTAATCGTGTTTGCAGCCGGGACATATTCCGCTGCGATCTCGAATGGCACATCGACCTTCTGCACACCCTGTTCTAACGAGGCCTGGTAGAAGGTGACTGGGTAACGGGTCTTGCCGAGCAAAATCCAAACAGCCTGCATGGCTGGGGTGCCGGGACTGAGCAAGATGGATAGCTGTATGCCGGAGGCTTGAAGCCGCGCTAGGTGGGTATTGGCAGCCTGATAGATATCTCCGAAATGCACAGGAGACCTGAGCGATTCATAGCTGACATTGATCTGCGCACCTACCTGCTCACGCAGCCAAGCCAGGTAGGGCTCAACCTGCTCAGCTGGGTAAGAAGAAAGCAATTCAACCTGATCGAAAGACTCTGCTCTCAGCGTCGAAAGCACAGGCCCAGCATCACTTCCTGATAGTGCCTTGAGGTCGTTGCCACCCACCCAGCAGAGCAGCACATTCTGCTTTTTAGCCACGCACCTAACCCTCTATTTTTTATTCGCTTCCGCATGCGCGACTTACCAGCACCGTGCTTTGCCTCACAGTTTTCTGGACAGTAAACCTCAACCTGGCGCCAGACTTGAGCGAACCCTTGAGGCTCTCGCCAAGCAGCGAATTGACGTTGTCGATCAGCTACATAGGCACTCCCCGCCCTATTGACCAGCGCCGTCATCCACGCAACGCGCATGACGCTGATAGCACTGCGCCTTCCTAACCGATACTAATCCCCCACCGCTTGCAAGCCAATCTCAATTGGCAACCAATTGGCAACCAGAACGATCATTTTTGATAAGCCATGAAAAACAGCAGGCATAAAAAAATCCAAGCACTCGTAAGTGCTTGGATTTCTTGGAGTTTTTTGGTCGGGACGGAGTGATTCGAACACTCGACCCCTTGCACCCCATGCAAGTGCGCTACCGGGCTGCGCTACGCCCCGACTGGGCTTTGAAGCATGTTCTCAATCTTGCCGAGAACGTTGAAGAATGTACCCTAACCCTCTGATAAATGAAAGCTTTTTCTCAAAAAAATTTCCATTCATCAGAAACCCGGTTTACTTCTTCAAAACCACCAACACATCCTCCAACTCAACAATCATCTGCCGAATCAGCTGCTTGTACTGGCTGGATTCATCTTTAGCCTCATCACTGGAGAGCCTCAACCGCGCCCCGCCAATGGTGAACCCCTGATCATACAGCAGCGCACGAATCTGGCGGATCATCAGCACATCCTGGCGCTGGTAATACCGCCGGTTCCCCCGCCGCTTCACAGGGTTCAGCTGGTCGAACTCCTGCTCCCAATACCGCAGCACGTGTGGTTTTACGGCACACAACTCGCTCACTTCACCAATGGTGAAGTAGCGTTTGCCCGGTATGGGGGGCAGTTCGTCGTTATGGCTTGGTTCCAGCATAGGCCTCAACCCGGGCCTTCAACTTCTGCCCTGGACGAAAGGTGACGACGCGCCGTGCAGTGATCGGGATTTCTTCCCCTGTCTTGGGGTTACGGCCCGGCCGCTGGCGTTTGTCGCGAAGGTCGAAGTTGCCGAAACCGGACAGCTTGACCTGCTCGTTCTCTTCAAGTGCGTGCCGAATTTCTTCGAAAAACAGCTCGACCAGCTCCTTGGCCTCACGCTTGTTAAGCCCCAGCTCCTCGTACAGCCTTTCGGCCATCTCAGCTTTCGTCAGAGCACCCATGCCGTTATTTCCTTAACGTGGTGTTCAACCTTTGTTCGAGCGAGGTGAGGATGTTTTGCAGGGTAGTGTTCACCTCATCGTCGTTAAGAGTGCGCGATGGATGCTGCCAGGTCAAGCCGACGGCAAGGCTTTTTCTATCAGGATCAATGCCTTTACCTTGGTACACATCAAACAGCCTGAGGTCTGTGAGCCATTCGCCTGCATTGTCACGAATTAATTCAAGCACCGCGCTAGAAGCCACATCACGTCCTGCGATCAAAGCCAGGTCACGACGGGTTTCCGGGAACTTGGACAGTTCGCTGAATTTCGGCAGGCGGCCTTCGACCACGTCGCCCAGCACCAGCTCGAACAGGAACACCGGGCGGTCCAGGCCCAGGGCCTTGGCCAGCTCTGGGTGGATGGCGCCGAGGTAGCCGACCAGTTTGCCGTCACGCTCGATGGCAGCAGTCTGGCCTGGGTGCAGGGCTGGGTGTTTGCCGGCGCTGAAGGTGAAGTCGCTCAGGGCGCCGGAGTAGCCCAGCAGGGCTTCCACGTCGGCTTTGACGTCGAAGAAGTCGACGCCGTCGCGGCCGTTGGCCCAGCCTTCTGGCAGGCGGCTGCCGGTGATGACGCCGGCAATCATTGGCTGCTGCTGCAGGTCACCCAGTTGGCCGACAAAGCGCAGGCCGCTTTCGAACAGGCGCACGCGGTCTTGCTGGCGGTTCAGGTTGTGCTGCAGTGCCTTGACCAGGCCCGGCCACAGCGAGGCGCGCATGGCGGCCATGTCGCTGGAGATGGGGTTGGCCAGCAGCAGCGGCTCTACGCCCGGGCTGAACAGTTCGAACAGTTTCGGGTCGATGAAGCTGTAGGTGATGGCTTCCTGGTAGCCGCGGGCAACCAGCAGGCGGCGCAGGGTCGGCAGGTCACCGCGGGTTTCCGGCTTGCCCTGTGGGGCCAGGCGGGCTTGCGGGTAGCGTACCGGCAGGTTGTTGTAGCCGTACAGGCGGGCCAGCTCTTCGATCAGGTCCACTTCCAGGCTGATGTCGAAGCGGTGGCTTGGCACGCTGACGGTCCACTGCCCTTCCCCGCTCTTGGTCGTGGTCAGCTCGAGGGCGTTGAGCAACTGCTCGACCTGGGCTGGGTCCATTTCCATGCCAAGCATCTGGGTGATGCGTTCGGCGCGCAGGGTGACCGGGGCTACTTGTGGCAGGTGCTGTTCGCTGACCGCTTCGACCACAGGGCCGGCTTCGCCGCCAACGATGTCCAGCAGCAACTGCGTGGCGCGCTCCATGGCTTCGCGGGCCAGTTGCGAGTCGACGCCGCGCTCGTAGCGGTGCGAGGCATCGGTGTGCAGGCCGTAGGAACGGGCTTTACCGGCGACGGAAATCGGCTCGAAGAAGGCGCTTTCCAGGAACAGGTCGCGGGTTTTTTCGGTGTTCACACCGCTGTGCTCGCCCCCCATGACGCCGGCGATAGCCAAGGCGCGGGTGTGGTCGGCGATGACCAGGGTGTCAGCACGCAGGGCCACTTCCTGGCCGTCGAGCAGGACGAGCTTTTCGCCCTCTTCGGCCATGCGCACGCGGATGCCGCCGTTGATTTCCGCCAGGTCGAAGGCGTGCATCGGCTGGCCGAGTTCGAGCATCACGTAGTTGGTGATGTCGACGGCGGCGTCGATGCTGCGAACGTCGCTGCGGCGCAGGCGCTCGACCATCCACAGTGGGGTTGGCTTGCTCAGGTCGACGTTACGGATAACGCGGCCCAGGTAGCGCGGGCAGGCAGCCGGGGCGCTGACTTCGACCGGGCGCACTTCGTCATGGGCGGCCGCTACGGCTGGCACCACCGGGCGGGTGACCGGGGTGTCGTACAGGGCGCTGACGTCGCGTGCCAGGCCGGCGATGGACAGGCAGTCGCCGCGGTTCGGGGTCAGGCCGATTTCGATGCTGGCATCATCCAGGCTCAGGTACGTGCGAATGTCTTCGCCAACCGGAGCGTCGGCAGCCAGTTCCAGCAGGCCGTCGTTTTCTTCGCTGATCTGCAGTTCGGCAGCCGAGCACAGCATGCCGAAGGACTCGACACCGCGCAGCTTGGCCTTCTTGATCTTGAAGTCGCCTGGCAGTTCGGCACCGATCATGGCGAACGGGATCTTGATGCCTGGGCGGGCGTTAGGGGCGCCGCACACAACCTGGAAGGTTTCCTGGCCGCTGCTTACCTGGCACACGCGCAGCTTGTCGGCGTCCGGGTGTTGTTCGGTGGCGAGAATTTCGCCCACGACGATGCCGCTGAACTGGCCGGCAGCGGGGGTAACGCTGTCAACTTCGAGGCCGGCCATGGACAGGCGGGCGACCAGTTCGTCACGGGAGACTTGCGGGTTGACCCAACCGCGCAGCCACTGTTCACTGAATTTCATGCTGTTCTCCTGAAAGTTGCGTCGATTGGGCCTAGCGGAATTGGGCTAGGAACCGCAGGTCGTTGTCGAAGAACAGACGCAAATCGTTGACGCCATAGCGCAGCATGGCCAGGCGCTCGGCACCCATGCCGAAGGCAAAGCCCTGGAACTCTTCTGGGTCGATGCCGGACATGCGCAACACATTCGGGTGCACCATGCCGCAGCCCATCACTTCCAGCCAGCCGGTTTGCTTGCACACGCGGCAGCCGTTGCCGGAACACATCACGCACTGGATGTCGACTTCTGCAGACGGCTCGGTGAAGGGGAAGAACGATGGGCGGAAACGGACCGCCAGTTCTTTCTCGAAGAATACGCGCAGGAATTCTTCGATGGTGCCCTTGAGGTCGGCGAAGTTGATATCGCGATCGATCAGCAGGCCTTCGACCTGGTGGAACATCGGCGAGTGGGTGATATCCGAGTCGCAGCGGTATACGCGGCCCGGGCACACAATGCGGATGGGCGGCTGGGTGGACTCCATGGTCCGCACCTGCACCGGCGAGGTGTGGGTGCGCAGCAGCATGTTGGCATTGAAGTAGAAGGTGTCGTGCATCGCCCGCGCCGGGTGGTGGCCAGGGATGTTGAGCGCTTCGAAGTTGTGGTAGTCGTCTTCCACCTCTGGGCCTTCGGCAATGCCGTAGCCAATGTGGGTGAAGAACTGCTCGATGCGCTCGAGTGTACGGGTGATCGGGTGCAGGCCACCGGTGGCCTGGCCGCGGCCTGGCAGGGTGACGTCAATGCATTCGGCAGCCAGGCGAGCGCTGAGCTCGGCTTCTTCAAAGGCAGCCTTGCGGGCATTGAGCACAACGGTGACGCGCTCTTTGGCGTCGTTGATCAGCGCGCCGACTTTCGGCCGCTCTTCGGCTGGCAGGTTGCCCAGGGTCTTCATCACCTGGGTCAGTTCGCCCTTCTTGCCGAGATAATTAACCCGGATCTGTTCCAGGGCGTTGATGTCTTCAGCGCGTTCCACGGCCTCTAGGGCTTGGGAGACCAGCGCATCCAGGTTTTCCATGTACAGACTCCAGATACGAAAATAGGGGAAGAGCTTTGAAGGCTCTTCCCCTATCGATGACGTTCAATGCCCGGCAGCGCTAGCACCGCCGGGTGATTGTCGCGGGTACTTAAGCCAGAACGGCTTTAGCTTTCTCGACAATCGCAGCAAACGCCGCTTTTTCGTTCACTGCCAGATCAGCCAGAACCTTACGGTCGATTTCGATCGAAGCCTTTTTCAGGCCAGCAATCAGACGGCTGTAGGACAGACCGTTGGTGCGGGCACCGGCGTTGATACGAGCGATCCACAGTGCGCGGAACTGACGCTTCTTCTGGCGACGGTCGCGGTAGGCGTATTGGCCTGCCTTGATGACCGCTTGCTTGGCTACACGGAATACGCGCGAACGTGCACCGTAGTAACCTTTAGCCAGTTTCAGAATTTTTTTGTGACGCTTACGAGCGATAACGCCGCGCTTAACACGAGCCATGAGTAACTTCCTCTATCTTAACCAGAATTAACGAACGCGCAGCATGCGCTCGACTTTTGCGACGTCGGACGGGTGCAGCAAGCTGGCACCGCGCAGTTGACGCTTACGCTTGGTCGACATTTTGGTCAGGATGTGGCTCTTGAAAGCGTGCTTGTGCTTGAAGCCCGAAGCTGTCTTCAGGAAGCGCTTCGCAGCACCGCTCTTGGTTTTCATTTTTGGCATGTTGGAACTCCGCATTCGATAAAATTACACATAATCATCAGGCCTGCCGTGCCCGGGAGATTACTTCTTTTTCTTGGGGGCGATGACCATCATAAGCTGGCGTCCTTCCATCTTCGGATGCTGCTCAACGGTGCCGTATTCGGCGAGGTCGGCTTCGACCCGCTTCAACAGCTCCATGCCCAGCTCCTGGTGGGCCATCTCACGACCACGGAATCTCAGAGAGATCTTGGCCTTGTCCCCATCGGTAAGGAAACGTACCAGGTTGCGTAGTTTTACCTGGTAATCCCCATCCTCCGTCCCTGGACGAAACTTGATTTCTTTGATCTGGATCTGCTTCTGGTTTTTCTTGGCTTCGTTAGCCTGCTTCTTCTTCTCGAAGAGGTGCTTGCCGTAGTCCATGACCTTGCAGACGGGTGGTACCGCGTCTGCAGAGATTTCTACCAGGTCCAGCTTCGCTTCATCAGCGATACGCAGCGCTTCATCAATCGAGACGATGCCAACCTGCTCGCCGTCTGCGCCAATTAACCGAACCTCGCGGGCCGAGATATTCTCGTTGATCGGGGCCTTCGGTACAGCACGCTTATCGTTTCTCATTTCACGCTTAATAGTCATTACTCCGATTCTTGGCGACCACGCCGGGAAACCGCTTGTGTCAGCAGCTCAACGAATTGGGCGACGGGCATGGAGCCCAGGTCTGCGCCTTCGCGAGTACGCACAGCGACGGTTTGCGTTTCGACTTCGCGGTCCCCTATAACCAAAAGGTACGGGACCTTGAGCAAAGTATGCTCGCGGATTTTAAAGCCGATCTTCTCATTTCTCAAGTCCGACTTGGCACGGAAACCGCTTCCGTTCAGAGATTTCTCAACCTCGAGGGCGAAATCGGCCTGCTTGTCGGTGATATTCATGATCACCGCCTGGGTTGGGGCCAGCCACGCCGGGAACACGCCAGCATAGTGCTCGATCAGCATGCCGATGAAGCGCTCGAACGAACCGAGGATGGCGCGGTGCAGCATGACCGGGCGAACTCGGCTGTTATCTTCGGCGATATAGCTGGCATCCAGACGCTCTGGCAGGTTCGGGTCGTACTGCAGGGTACCGCACTGCCAGTTACGGCCGAGGCAGTCGCGCAGGGTAAACTCGATTTTCGGGCCGTAGAAGGCACCCTCGCCCGGCTGGTATTCCCACTCAAGGCCGGATTCGTTCAGGGCGTCGGCCAGCGCTGTTTCAGCACGGTCCCACAACTCTTCAGAACCGACACGCTTGGCCGGACGAGTGGACAGTTTCATGGCGATGTCGCTGAAACCGAAGTCCTTGTACACGTCCAGGGTCAGCTTGATGAAGTCGGCGGCCTCTTTCTTCACCTGTTCTTCGGTGCAGAAAATGTGCGCATCATCCTGTACGAAGCCACGCACGCGCATGATGCCGTGCAGTGCGCCGGACGGCTCGTTACGGTGGCAGGCACCGAACTCGGCCAGACGCAGCGGCAGGTCGCGGTAGCTTTTCAGGCCCTGGTTGAACACCTGCACGTGGCACGGGCAGTTCATCGGTTTTACCGCGTAGTCACGGCTTTCCGACGAAGTGGTGAACATGTTTTCGGCATAGTTGGACCAGTGGCCGGAACGCTCCCACAGGATGCGGTCGACAACCTGCGGGGTCTTGATTTCCTGGTAGCCGTTTTCGCGCTGCACGCCACGCATGTACTGCTCGAGTACCTGGTAGACGGTCCAGCCGTTGGCGTGCCAGAACACCATGCCCGGGGCTTCTTCCTGCAGGTGGAACAGGTCGAGCTGCTTGCCGATCTTGCGGTGGTCGCGTTTTTCGGCTTCTTCGATGCGCTGGATGTAGGCAGCCAGCTGCTTCTTGTCAGCCCAGGCCGTACCGTACACGCGCTGCAGCTGCTCGTTCTTGGCATCGCCACGCCAGTAGGCGCCGGACAGCTTGGTCAGCTTGAATGCCTTGAGGAAGCGGGTGTTCGGCACGTGCGGGCCACGGCACATGTCGACGTATTCTTCGTGGTAGTACAGGCCCATGACCTGTTCATCCGGCATGTCTTCGACCAGACGCAGCTTGTAGTCTTCGCCACGGGCCTTGAACACATCGATGACTTCGGCGCGCGGGGTCATTTTCTTGACCACGTCGTAGTCTTTTTCGATCAGCTCCATCATGCGCTTTTCGATGGCGGCCATGTCTTCTGGGGTGAAGGGGCGCTCGTAGGCGATGTCGTAATAGAAGCCTTCGTCAATGACCGGGCCGATCACCATCTTGGCGGTCGGGTACAGCTGCTTCACGGCGTGGCCAACCAGGTGGGCGCACGAGTGACGGATGATCTCCAGTCCCTCTTCATCTTTAGGGGTGATGATCTGCAGGGTGGCGTCGTTGCTGATCAGGTCACACGCATCGACCAGCTTGCCGTCGACCTTGCCGGCCACAGTGGCCTTGGCCAGGCCAGCGCCGATGGAAGCGGCAACTTCGGCTACGGATACGGCGTGATCGAACGAACGTTGACTGCCATCGGGAAGAGTAATAACGGGCATGGCGCCTCCTCTCCTAGTGGTGACCCCTACCAAAGGTCACGTGGGTTGGGATGAGCCAGTACAAGATCCGACCTGCCTTCCGGTAAAAGGAAGCCTGCCCCACAGTGGCAGAAGCCTTTCGGCTTGTCAGGGACGAACCAGAGTGACTGGAAAGAAAAAAGATAGCTGCAACCGGCAACAGCGCGACTGCAAGCCGAGCATGCTAGCACGCGGGTTGCACCCCAGGCAGAAATATTTGGAAATTGCACCACAACGGTGAACTAACGCGGAAAAATACCGCTCAGACTTTGGGAAGCAACCTACTCTTGATGAGACCTTAACCCAAGGAGTAACTGGTGATGCGAGTTCCGTCTCTTCTGGCCCTGGCGGCCGCTGGCGCCCTGCTGCTGCCCGTGGCTGCGAACGCCGGCAACTTCCCAGCCGGGAAGGAGGCCGCCTACATGACCCAGTGCACGCAAGTGGCCAGCGGCCAGGGCGTTGACGCTGCCACCGCGAAAAAACACTGCGACTGCGGCGCGCAAGCCATCAAAAAGAACTTCACCGACGCCGAGATTGCCGACCTCGACAGCAAGGACGGCGTTGACGCCAAGCTGATGCAGAAGGCGCAGTCGGTGGTGAGACAGGCCTGCGCACCGAAGAGCTGAAACCTTAAAGCCGGTGATGACCAGCCATTCTTTGAGCTGGATCAATATCCTGCGAAGGTAAAAGGCGCTAGATGCGCAGAATTAGACTATGATGTATCCCGTGCTCCGTAGCCTCGGCCGCATTGCACCACTGAAAAAACTAAATGTTCTGGAGATTCACCCATGTCCAATCGCCAACAAGGCACCGTCAAATGGTTCAATGATGAGAAAGGCTACGGCTTCATCACCCCAGCAGGCGGCGGCGACGACCTGTTCGTACACTTCAAAGCCATCGAATCTGACGGCTTCAAGAGCCTGAAAGAAGGCCAGACTGTTTCCTTCGTCGCCGAGCGCGGCCAGAAGGGCATGCAGGCTGCACAGGTTCGTCCGGAGTAATTCGGATAGCTGTAAAAAAACCCGCCCTTGTGGCGGGTTTTTTTATGGGTGATGCATCATCTGAGTGGGGCGGGATTGCCTGCGAAACCGACTGTAGGGTGAATGGCACGGGCTTTGCCCGTGTTCGCGGGTGAACCCGCTCCTACAAGGCGACCGCGCAGGCTTTTCACATTTTGCGCAAGGCAGTTGCCCCCGCGTGCATCAACCGCAGTTGACGCGGGTTACCCTACCCTGCTCGTCCACGTTCAGGTTCAAGCGCTCGGAGCGGTACTCCAGGGTGACCACGTCGTGCGGCTTGAGAATGCGCGCCATCTGCGAGCCGCTGGCCTTGCGTGCCTGCTCCAGCAATTCGGCGCTGGCCTGCTTGCCCAGGGCAAAGTCGGCACCACTGGCATCGCAGCGGCCATCGTTGCCCGCTGGCGCGGCACCACCATCAGCATTGCCACCAGTGCTGCAACCCGCCAGGACAGCAGCCACAGCCAGAGTTGCCAGGTAAGCACGGGTACGGAACATGAAGCCTCCTAAATCGGTCCGGGAACTGTCTGATCCGACAGCTCCGCTCATCATTTGTTGCAAAACCGGTCAAGTCTGCCTGAACTGCAGCGGCGAGGCGAAAAGCAATCGTGACCGGATTTTGCACAACGTGCTGTATTTGCCATATGCTTAGCCCGCACGGTCACCGGCGCAAAGCCATGATTTGCTGCAAGAAGTGGAGCGCATCCCGCCTCCATCGAACACCAGGGTCAGGTGTTCCCCCTTCGTTCCGGGCCCCCAGCGAGAGCTTTTCATGAGCACCCACAGCATCGATGCCGATATCAAGGTCAAATGGGCCGAGGGCCAGAGCGCGTACAGCCCTGGCACACCGGAAGAGTTACTGTTGATCGCCATCGACCTGTTGGTGCGCGACAACGGTGCCGAGGCGGCACGCAGCTTCATCGACCAGGTATTCGAGCGTTACGCGCCGCACGCGGCTATTCCAATCGCGCCAGACGGTCACTGAGCAGGTTGAACAGCCCCTGGGCATCACCCTGCTCCACCCACAGCACATTCGCCGGCCGCTTGAGCACACCGTACCAGTCCGCAACTGTCTGGCCGAAAGTGGCCCCTTCGCGGCTGTCTATGCTCATGTGGATACGCCGGCCACTGAACAGCTCGGGCTTTAACAGGTAGGCGATGACGCTGGCGTCGTGCACAGGGCCGCCAGGTATGCCATACACGTCCATATCGTGGGTGATGTAGGCATTGAGGATATCCACCACGCGCTTGCTGGCCTGGTTGTTCACGGCTGCCAGTTGCTTCAGGCGGGCGTTACTGGTCAGCAGCTTGTGCGTGACGTCCAGCGGCAGGTAGGTCAGCTGTACGCCGCTGGCCAGCACCACTTCGGCGGCGTGCGGGTCGGCATAGAGGTTGAACTCCGCCACCGGGGTGATGTTGCCACCATTGAAATGGGCTCCCCCCATGACCACCACCTCTTTGATGCCGTTGACGATGCTCGGGCGCTGGATCAGCGCCAGGGCCAGGTTGGTCTGCGGGCCGAGCATGGCGACGGTGATGCTGTGCGGTTTGGCTGCGCTGAGGGTATCGACCAGGTATTGCACGGCATTGCCCTGGGCCAGAGGCGCTTTCGGCTCGTGCACCGGTACACCGGTGAGGCCTTCTTCGCCATGAACGTCGGCGGCGTAGATCGGCGTGCGCACCAATGGGCGGCCGGCACCGGCGTACACCGGGATGTCTTCGCGCCCCGCCCATTCGCAGGCTAGGCGGGCATTGCGCGAGGTCTTGTCCAGGCGCACATTGCCGGCCACGGTGGTGATGGCGCGGATATTGAGTTCGTTGGGCGAAGCCATGGCCAGAAACAGCGCGACCACGTCGTCCGCGCCGGGATCGGTGTCGATGATCAGGTCGATGGGTGCGGCCTGGAGGGTGGAGGCTGTGGCCATGAAGACGACTCCTTGTAGCAGGGACTTGAGCATGGATGGCACTCCTGTTGCCTATGAATCATGCGTTTACACAGCCCGGCGTCCTTTGTGGAAGCGGCTAGAAGGTGACGCCGGAGATGAGGGCGATGTTGCTGTAGGGCTGGCACTCGCCTGTACGCACCACCGCACGGGCACTGCGGGACAGCACTTTGAAATCCTCATGGGTCAGCCATTCGCGCTTGCCCAGCTTGCCCTTCAGTCGCTCGATTTCGACCAGCGCGGGTGGCACCACTTTCTGCATTTCCTCGGCCAGCACGTGGCGCTCAACCTGCAATTCGCTCAGCACCACCCGCAGCACACTGGCGAAGTCCGGCAGGCCAGGCGTAATGGCCAGGTCGATCAGCTCGACACCCGGCGGCACCGGCAGCCCGGCATCGCCGATCACCAGGATATCGCCATGCCCCATGCCGGCAATGACTCGCGACAGGGCAACGTTCAGCAGCGGGGTTTTCTTCATGGCGTCAGCTCCGCCAGGTAGGGAATCGACGGCTGGGCACCGGCACGGGTAACCGACAATGCCGCGGCACGCTGACCAAAGGCGATCGCCTCGCCCTCCTTCAGCCCACGCACCAGGGCGGCAGCAAAGCCACCAATGAAGGTATCGCCGGCAGCGGTGGTGTCCAGCGGTTGCACGCGCGGCGCCGGATAGTGCTGATGGCCTTGGGCAGTAACCAGCAAGGCACCTTGCGCACCCAAGGTGATGATCACTTTGCCTGCCCCCAGCTGCAGCAAGCGCTCACCTGCGCGCCGGGCACTGTCCTGGTCGGTCACCGCCACACCGGTCAAGGCTTCGGCCTCGCTTTCGTTAGGGGTAAGGTAATCGATATGCGCAAACCAGTCCGCTGGCAAGGGGCCGGTAGCGGGTGCTGGGTTCAGGATGACCTGCTTGCCCAGCTCACGCGCCCTGGCCAGTGTGCACGCCACAGTGTCAGTGGGCACTTCCAGCTGGCAGATGACCACCTCGGCGGCCTGCAGCAGTGCATCGAAACGCAGCACCGACTGCGGCGTCAGCAGGCCGTTGGCGCCGGGAATGATGACAATACAGTTCTGGCTGGCAGCATCCACCGTGATCAGCGCCACACCGCTGGACGTGCCCGGGCAGGTGCTGACACCCTGACAGTCGATACCCTCGACATACAAGGCCCGGTGCAGTTGCCGACCGTAATCATCATCCCCCACATTGCCGATCATCGCCACGCTGCCCCCCAGCCGCGCTACCGCCACCGCCTGGTTGGCACCCTTGCCGCCCGGCACCGTGAAAAAGCTATCGCCGGGGAGTGTTTCGCCGGCCCGTGGCAGACGCTGGGCGCGGACCACCAGGTCCATGTTGAGGCTGCCGACCACCACAACCTTGGCATTCATGACGTTTCCTTAGCGTTAGCGGTATTCATTGAACAGGTCCGGGCGCGGCCCGGTGGATTCACGCAAGACGATACGCGGGGCGACGATACGCTGCTCCGCCGCGCCTTGCCGGGGCGTAGCGATACGCGTCAGCAGCAACGAGGCAGCGCTCTCGCCCAGCTCGCGGATCGACTGGCCCACGGTGGTCAGTGGTGGGTACACGTAGCGGCTCAGTTCGATGTCGTCGAAGCCGATCACCGACAGCTCGCCGGGTACGCTGATATTGCGTTCGGCGGCAGCGCGCAGCACACCAAAGCCGATCATGTCGTTGCCGGCAAAAATCGCCGAGGGCCGCTTGCCTTCCAGCACCTGCGCCGCCGCTGCATGGCCACCCGGGCTGGTGAAGTCGCAGTGCAGTACACGGCTGCCCAGCACAGGCGCACCGGCTTCGGCCATGGCACGGCGGAAGCCGCTCAGGCGCAGCTGGGTAACACCGGTTTCGGCGGGGCCGCCGATATAGGCGACGTCGCGATGGCCCAGCTCCAGCAGGTGCTGGGTGGCCAGGTACGCCCCCTGCTCGTGGTCAATGCGCACCAGGTCGGCATCGACGCCTTCCAGCTCACGGTCGACGATGACCATTGGCGTGCGCACACCGGCCAGGCTTTGCAGCAGGTCGTCGTCCTGGCCCACCGAGGCCACTACCAGGCCGTCGATGCGTTTTTCCAGCAGCACGCGCAGGTAGCTGCGCTGCTTCTGTGGGTTGTCGTCGGAGTTGCACAGGATCACGCAATAGCCGTTGCGCTCGCAGGCGTCTTCGATACCCCGCGCCAGCTCGGCGAAGTAAGGGTTGACGCTGTTGGGCACCAACAGGCCGATGGTGGCCGTACTGCGCGCCTTCAGCGAGCGCGCCACCGCACTGGGCACGTAATCCAGTTCGACAATGGCGGCTTCCACCTTCAGCCGCACCTGTTCGCTGACCGGACGGGTCTTGTTGAGTACATGGGACACGGTGGTGTAGGAAATACCCGCCAGTGCCGCGACGTCTTTGATAGTTGCCATGGTGTCAGTTCCGCCGGCCTGCGCGCCGGCTACGGTAAGTGTCGAGCACAACGGCGATGACGATCACCGCCCCGGTGATAATGCGTTTGGTCGGCTCGCTGGCGCCGATCTGCGCCAGCCCGGCGGCCAATACGGAAATGATCAGTACGCCAAAGAAGGTGCTGATGACCGAGCCACGCCCGCCCATCAGGCTGGTACCGCCGATCACGACGGCGGCAATGACCTGCAACTCCAGGCCAGACCCGGCGTTGGGGTCGGCGGCTTCCAGCCGCGAGATCTGGAACAGTGCGGCCAGGCCGGCGAGCAGGCCCATCAGGGCGAACACCAGCACTTTGTAAGGGCGCGGATCGATACCGGCCAGGCGCACGGCCTCTTCGTTGGTGCCGATACCGATCAGGTAACGGCCGAACACCGTGCGCGTCAGTACCAACTGGGCGAGCACGATCACCAGCAAGGCGATGATAAACGCTGGCGAAACACCAAAGGCGACCGGGTTGGAGAACCAGGCATAGGCGTCGCCGATATAGGCGGTGCGCGAGTCGGTGAACTGGTAGGCCAGGCCACGGGCCATCTCCAGCACACCAAGCGAGACGATGAACGACGGGATGCGCCAGGCTACGGTGACGCCACCGGTAATGCTGCCGGCCAATGCGGCCACAGCCATGCCCAGCAGCGCCGAGGGCAGCACGCCCCAGCCCCAGCCGAGTATCGCCACGCTCACCGTCGAGGCGGCCAGCGCCAGCACCGAGCCCACCGACAGGTCGATGCCGCCGATGATCAACACGAAGGTCATGCCCACCGCCAGCACCATCAGGTCCGGGATCTGGTTGGCCAGCGTGCTGAAGGTGCCATACGACCAGAAGTGGCTGCTGAGGAACGAGAACAGCACGATCATCGCCAGCAAGGCGCCAGCCAGGCCCAGGTAGGTGCCCAGGCCAAAGTAGGTACCGCTGCGGCGCACGGGGGCGGCTTCCTGGTTGTTGAGCGGGGTGGTTTTCATGCATCCATCCTGGGGGCTGCATCATGCAGCAACGCGTCACGTTTCTGATAACCGGCGAAGGCGGCGGCAAGCAACTGGTCCTGGCTCCAATGATCACGCGCGAAGGTGTCGATCAGGCGGCCGGCGGACAGCACGGCGATGCGGTCGCAAATCAGCATCAGTTCGCGCAGGTCACTGGACACCACCACCAAGGCCTTGCCTTGGCGCGCCAGCTCGGCCAGCAGGCCATAAATGTCGAACTTGGCGCCCACATCGATGCCACGCGTGGGCTCGTCGAACAGCAGCACCTGGCAATCGCGCTCCAGCCAGCGGCCGATCACCACTTTTTGCTGGTTACCGCCAGACAGCTCGCCCACCACCTGCTGCGCGCCGGCACTGCGAATGCGCATGGCCTGGATCTGGCGTTCGGCCAAGGCCTTTTCCGCTTCGCTATCGAGCACACCGGCGCGCGATACCGCGCCCAGGTTGCCCAACGCAATGTTGGCGCTGATCGACTGCGTCAACAGCAGGCCCTCGCCTTTGCGGTCTTCGGTTATCAGCGCGATACCGGCCCGCACTGCAGCCTTGGGCGAGTCGATGTTTACCGCCTGCGGCGGTTGGCCGAGCGCGATACCGCCGCTGTCGGCGCGATCGGCACCGTAGATCAGGCGCAACAGCTCGGTACGGCCGGCGCCGATCAGCCCGGAAATGCCAAAAATCTCCCCTGCCCTGACTTCGAACGACACCTCGCGCACCTTGTCGCCGCGGCACAACTTGTCGACCTTGAGCAGCGGTGCACCCATCTGCCGTCGGCCCAGGTCGATATGCTCGCCCAGCTCGCGGCCGACCATCAGGTTGACCAGCTCGGCGCTGCTGTAGCGCTGGATCGGCTCGTCGCACACCAGCTTGCCATCGCGCAGCACAACGATGCGTTGGGCTACCCGCTGCAACTCTTCCAGGCGATGCGAGATATAGACGATGGCCACGCCGCGCGCGCGCAGGCGCTCGATCTGGGTGAACAGCAACGCCACCTCGCGCGCAGTGAGCATGGCAGTGGGTTCGTCCAGGATCAGCACATGGCAGTCACCGATCAGGTTGCGGGCAATTTCGACCATTTGCTGATGGCCGATGCCCAGTTCACCGACAGGGGTGTCCGGGTCGATGGCGTCGAGCCCGACCCGAGCCATGGCGGCCGTTGCCAGCTGGCGCAGGCGCTTGTGGCTGATCCAGCCGAAACGGCTGGGCAGGTTGTCGAGAAACAGGTTTTCCGCGACGGTCAGCGTCGGCAGCAGGTTCAGTTCCTGCATGACCATGCGCACCCCAAGGCGTTCGGCCTCGCCGCGGCTGCCGGGCGCGTAGGCCTGGCCACGGTAGGTCATGTGCCCGGTGGTGGGCACCTCCAGGCCGCTGATAAGCTTGGACAACGTACTCTTGCCCGCGCCGTTCTCGCCGGTCAGGGCCAGCACTTCACCGGCGCGCAGGCTCAGGCTGACCTCGCCGAGCACGGGCTGGGCGTAGGTCTTGCCCAGGCCGCTGGCGGCAAGCACCACTTCATTGGCCGATGCAGGCATGGCCGATTCTCCTGGCAGCATCAGGGCTTCTTGGTGATGAGTTCGACCGGGGTCTGGATGACGTTGTCGGCATCCACATCAGGCTTTTCGCCCTTGACCATTTTCAGCGCCGCCTGAATGCCATACACCGCCTGCTGGCTGGCCGCCTGGTCGAGGGTGGCAAGCACGCGACCGTCTTCAAGCATTGGCTTGATGGCATTGATGTTGTCATAGCCCACCACTTGCACCTGGCCGGTCTTGCCAGCGGCACGCACGGCGGACACAGCGCCCAGGGCCATGCTGTCGTTGCCGGCCAGCAAGGCCTTCAGGTCGGGGTATTCGTTGAGCATGGAGGCGGCGACGGCGTTGCCTTTGTCGATCTCCCAATTGCCGCTTTGTACCGAGACGATTTTCATCTGCGCGGCGCCCATGGCGTCCTTGAAGCCGGCGGTGCGCTGCTGGGCATTGGTGGTGGTCGGCACGCCTTCGATGATGCCCACCTGGTCGCCGGCCTTGAGCTTCTGGCTGGCCAGGTAATCGCCAACCAGGCGCGCGCCCTTGCGGTTGTCGGGGCCGACGAAGGGAACGCTGATGCCTTTGCTCTCGAGCAGGCCAGGGTCCAGACGGTTGTCGATGTTGATCACCACCACGCCCTGGTCCATGGCCTTCTTCACCGCCGACACAAGCGCCTTGGAATCAGCCGGGGCAATCACCAGCGCCTTGGCGCCGGCATTGACCATCTGTTCGACAATGCGGATCTGCTCGCCAGTGTCGGTCTCGTTCTTGATCCCGTTGGCGATCAGCTCGAACTCGTCGGCATGGGTTTTCTGGTAGTCCTTGGCGCCGTCTTCCATGGTGCGGAAGAACTCGTTGGCCAGCGACTTCATGACAAGGGCGACCTTGGGCTTGTCTTCAGCGTGGGCGGCAGACAATGGCAAGGCGAGGCTAAGCGAGGAAATGACAGCGAGGGCCAGCAGACGACCGGGGAACGGCAGCTTCATGAACGATGACTCCGAATCTTGTGTTTTTTATCGGATCGCAAACGTTTGCGTTGACCAACTATGGTAACAGGACCGTTGTTTGTCAAATCCGTTTGGCTGTCGGAGGCCAATGTGCTGCCGGGGCCGATTATGCAGGCTTTTCCGAAAAACCGAACACCTTTTCCTTTATTTGTTCGGAATTACGAATGCGATGCCGCCTTTTGCAGGCGCGGTTCGGTGCAACACCACACATTGCCGGGGCTGCTACGCGGCCCCTTGCAACGCAAGGCCGCTCCAACCCAGGCAACGCGTGGTGCCTTGGTACGGAAAATGCCTGTAGCCCTGCGCGACTCAATAACTATCTCACTAGGAAGCGAGAACAATAACGATGAATGCCGCACTCAAAACCTTCGCCCCCAGCGCACTCGCCCTGCTGCTGATCCTGCCATCCAGCGCCTCGGCCAAAGAAGCCGAAACCCAACAGAAGCTGGCCAACGTGGTCATCCTCGCCACCGGCGGCACCATTGCCGGCGCCGGCGCCAGCGCTGCCAACAGCGCCACTTACCAGGCTGCCAAGCTGGGCGTCGACAAGCTCATCGCTGGCGTGCCAGAACTGGCCGACATCGCCAACGTACGCGGCGAGCAAGTGATGCAGATCGCCTCCGAGAGCATCAGCAATGACGACCTGCTGAAGCTGGGCAAGCGCGTCGCCGAGCTGGCCGAAAGCAAGGACGTGGACGGCATCGTCATCACCCATGGCACCGACACCCTCGAAGAAACCGCCTACTTCCTCAACCTGGTAGAGAAGACCGACAAGCCAATCGTGGTGGTCGGCTCGATGCGTCCGGGTACCGCCATGTCCGCCGACGGCATGCTCAACCTGTACAACGCCGTGGCCGTAGCCAGCGACAAGCAGTCGCGTGGCAAGGGCGTGCTGGTGACCATGAACGACGAGATCCAGTCCGGCCGCGATGTGAGCAAGGCGGTCAACATCAAGACCGAAGCCTTCAAGAGCGCCTGGGGCCCGATGGGCATGGTGGTGGAAGGCAAATCGTACTGGTTCCGCCTGCCGGCCAAGCGCCATACGGTCAATTCCGAGTTCGATATCAAGCAGATCAGCAGCCTGCCGCAGGTGGACATTGCCTATGGCTATGGCAACGTCACCGACACCGCCTACAAGGCGCTGGCACAGAACGGCGCCAAGGCGCTGATCCATGCCGGTACCGGCAACGGCTCGGTATCGTCGCGGGTAGTCCCGGCGCTGCAAGAACTGCGCAAGAACGGCGTGCAGATCATCCGCTCGTCGCATGTCAACCAAGGTGGTTTCGTACTGCGTAACGCCGAACAGCCGGATGACAAGAACGACTGGGTCGTGGCTCACGACCTGAACCCGCAAAAAGCGCGGATCCTGGCGATGGTGGCAATGACCAAGACCCAGGACAGCAAAGAGCTGCAACGCATCTTCTGGGAGTACTGATCAACCACCCATGGCCGGTGCCCCACATCACCGGCCATTCTTCCCTTCCAGATCAATCCCGCCCGGCCGCCATTCAACTGGGGCTCGCATCAGTGGGTTTCTTCTCTGGCTTGCGCAAGCGGCTCTATTTGTAATCTCTCGGATCAACGCCCCACTTCTTGAGTCGAGACGCCAAGGTTGTGGGCTTCAACCCCAGCAATTGCGCAGCACCACCCTCGCCGGAGACTTTCCCTGCTGTTCGCTTGAGCACAGAGATCGCATTCAGCTTCATCTGCCGCTCCCAGTCTTTGTCGGCAGTCGGCTCGGGCTGGCATTGTGCAATTGAAGATACAGGGCCACTGGACGGGGCGCTTGGCGCCAGAACCTCATGAAAGCTCACGCGACCGTCTCGGGAGACGATGGTCTGTCGCTCAATCACATTTTGAAGCTCGCGAATGTTGCCTGGCCAGGCGTACTGCTGAAGCACCGCGACTTGGGTCAGCGACATGCGAATGCCCGGTTTGTTAAACGCCAGGCTAGCCCTTTCAAGAAAATGGCTGGCGAGCAACGGAATGTCCTCAAGTCGCTCCCGCAGGGGCACCGAGCGTATAGGGAACACATTCAAGCGGAAGTATAAATCTTCCCGGAACGCCCCTCGGGCGACCATATCGCGCAGGTCACGGTTCGTTGCGGCGATAACTCGCACATCAACGGCCCTGGTGCGATTGTCGCCTACAGGCTCAAACTGGCGGTCCTGTAGAACACGGAGCAACTTGCTTTGTAGCTCCAGCGGAATCTCTCCCACCTCATCGAGAAACAAGGTACCTCCGTCCGCCAATTCAAAGCGACCCACTCGGTTGCTGACCGCTCCGGTGAAGGCCCCTTTGAGGTGGCCGAAGAACTCGCTCTCGAACAATTCACGGGGTACCGCGGCGCAATTGACCCGAATCAGAGGGCGGTCGCGCCGGGGGCTGCTGGCATGAATCGCGCGAGCCACAAGCTCCTTACCCGTGCCTGACTCGCCGGTGACCAACACGTTGGCGTCGGTAGCTGCGACCAGGTCGATCTGCTGTAACAGATGCTTGACCGCTGGGCTTTCGCCGACGATCTCGTGGTGATTGCCGTGGGCGTTGATTTCCTCCTGCAGGTATTGGTTTTCCATCTCCAGCCGAGTCTTCAACTGCTCTACTTCACTTAGCGCATCGCGCAGGCGCGCTTCAGTGCGCTGTCGTTCGCGGATGTCCCGAAACAACACCACCGCCCCCACCAGCCTTCCCATCTCGAAGATTGGAGTGCTGGTGTACTCGACGGCGATTGGTTCGCCGCTCTTGTGCCAGAACACCTCGTGGTCCACGCGATGAACTTGTCCATCGCTGAACGAAGCATGGATGGGGCACTGATTGACCTCGAACGCACGTCCGTCGCTATGGCTGTGGTGGAACAAATGGTGGGCATCCTGGCCAATCATGTCGACGGCACTCCACCCCAGAATACGCTCGGCGGCGGGGTTGATGAACGTGGTCTGGCCCCGGGTATCGAGCCCATAGATGCCCTCGCCAACTGCACCAAGAATCAGCCGGTTCTGCTGCTGGATGCGCTCGAACACCTGGCTGATCCGCTCCCACCCCACGTGGCCCAAACGGTGTTGGCGGCGCGCCTCAGCCCGGTTACGGCGCTGCTCCAAAAGGTCCCGGCGCTGCACCGCCAGTACAATTTTCCCGCCCTCAACCGCGCTAGCCGAAACCTCCACCGCTATTTGCCGCAGTTGCAGATCCACCAGCAGCAGGTCGTCCGACCACGCTTCGCCTTGAGTCAGCACCTCATCCGTAAAGCTCACCCACAGTGCGATTCCCCCTCGCAGAAAATGGCTAAAGGCATGACCGGAAAGCTCATTTGCGGCGCAGCCCAGTAAATCGAGCGCGGCGTTGTTGGCTTGCAGTACCCGATCATCTACCGGGTGGATTAACAGCATGGCAACGGCGGAGTCGGCAGCGACTCCGAGGGCGACGGCGTCTGTCACTGATGGATATCCTCGAACCGATTTTCACGACATTTCGTGAACAATATTACGACCGTTCGTGATTTACGAAATTTCGTAAATAAACCTCGCCATCAAACAAAAAATAACTCAATAAAATCATGCAGTTACAAAAAACAGGAGATTGGCACATCTCTCGCTATGGGTGTGTTCACCTTAAACCAAACTGCGGGAGCAGAAATAATGGACAAACTTGAAATGCATCACCTGATCATGGCCGCGAAAGCACGCAAGGGCCTGAGCTGGGATGATCTTGCCAACGCAGTGGGCAAGGCCCCGGTATGGCTTGCATCGGTCTGCTACGGCATGAATAGCGCGCCGCTGGAAGTGGCAACGCATCTTTGCGAGGTATTGGAGCTGGATGATCAAGTCGCCGCCACCTTAACCGCTTTCCCAGTCAAGGGCTGGGACAAGTCCATCCCTCAAGACCCGCTGATCTATCGACTGTATGAAGTCGTGGGCGTCTATGGCCCGACCCTGAAAGACGTGATCCAGGAAAAATTTGGCGACGGCATCATGAGTGCCATCGACTTTTCCATGCATGTCGAGCGAATCGAAGACCCCAAAGGCGACCGGGTTCTGTTGACCCTCAATGGCAAGTTCTTGCCGTACCGTTCCTGGTAAACCCATCCAACCCTCGGCACCCCTCCAGGGGTGCCGCCTATTACCCGCAGTTGAGGGAGCCGCCATGTCTTATCTGCTACCCACCGATTTTGTCACCAAGATGCTCGATGCCGGCGCATCAAAGGTCCACATGTCCACTCGCGACACGCTGATCCGCAGCTATATGGCCGGGGCAATTCTGGCCCTGGCGGCCGTATTCGCAGTGACCATCGCAGTACAGACAGGCTCAGCCCTGCTAGGCGCAGTACTGTTTCCGGTTGGTTTTTCAATGCTCTACCTTATGGGCTTCGACCTGCTCACTGGGGTCTTCATGCTCACCCCGCTGGCATTACTGGACAAACGTCCCGGGGTCACCGTTAGGGGAATTCTGCGCAACTGGGGCCTGGTGTTCGTCGGCAACTTCGCCGGCGCCCTTACGGTCGCCTGCATGATGGCCTTCGTCTTTACCTATGGTTTCCACGCTTCCCCCGGCGCCGTGGGAGAGAAAATTGCCAGCATCGGTGAGGCCCGCACCCTGGGTTACGAGCAATACGGGCTGGCAGGCTGGTTGACGATCTTCCTGCGTGGCGTGCTGTGTAACTGGATGGTGTCGATGGGCGTGGTCGGCGCAATGATCTCCACCTCTGTGAGCGGCAAGGTGATCGCCATGTGGATGCCGATCATGCTGTTTTTCTTCATGGGCTTCGAGCACTCGGTCGTGAACATGTTCCTGTTCCCTTCCGCAATGATCATGGGCGGCGACTTCTCGCTCATGGACTACCTGGCGTGGAACGAAATCCCCACCGTACTGGGCAACCTGGTGGGCGGCCTGGCCTTCACAGGCCTGACGCTGTACGGCACCCACATCCGTACGGCCGCGAAGAAAGCCACCAGCGCAACAACCTGCTGAAGCGATAAAGAAGGCAGGCAGCCTCAGTCGCCGCCTGTCTCACTTCATACCCAGGACAAAAAAGAGGTTTTGCTTTGCACTGCTACTAACCCGAACATCGTTTACATTTCAGAACGGTGTCATGGCTTACGGACCAACGCTGGATTTCCCCTGACAAGCTGTTGCGAATTTACTTACAGTGAAATACTGTATGCACATACAGCAAAACAAGGAAATTCCTGTGTCCAGCACCGCCTCCGCCACCCCGAGCAGCTATGAACAGCTGGGTGTACGCATCCAGAAGATCATCAACAGCCCCACCGCCCAGCGCAGCCGTGCGGCGCTGATCTTCCGCCTGGAACAGGAAAGCCCGGATGACTGGGAGACCCTGCTTCAGGAGATTGCAGAAAACGACAACGTCACCCTCGCCCATCGCGACGATGGCGGTGTGCAGATTTTCTGGACCGTACCGAAGGAAGATTGACTGCGCATGAGAGTTTCGCTTTTCGCAGCAGCTTGCCTGTTACTGACCACTCCGCTTGTTCAAGCCGACGCCCCGCGCACCTTCCAGGAGGCCAAGAAGGTCGCCTGGAAGCTCTATGCGCCGCAATCGACCGAGTTTTATTGCGGCTGTAAATACAAAGGCAACAAGGTCGACCTGGCATCTTGCGGCTATACCCCACGCAAGAACGCCCAGCGCGCGTCGCGCATCGAGTGGGAGCACATCGTACCCGCCTGGCAGATCGGCCATCAGCGCCAGTGCTGGCAGAGCGGCGGGCGCAAGCAGTGCTCGCAGCATGACGAAGTGTACCAACGCGCCGAAGCCGACCTGCACAACCTGGTGCCAAGCATCGGCGAGGTATATCTATAAGCGGCTTTTTTCAAACCTTTTGTTGATACACACCACTCCTCACCTATGCTCCAATGGCAGTAGACTCAGGGGCAGAGGATGAGACGATGAAGGTGCGGAAGGTTAAAGAGATTCAGTGGTCAGGAGTGGATCTGACCAGCTGGTCGATTCTAAGAGAGGGGGCCCTCTCTGCATCCTCCCTGGTAGCCGCCCCCAGTCTCTACCTTCTGACAAGGGCCCAAGCGTCTAAAGAAGGCAACTTTCAAAAAGCAAGTGCAGAGGATCCCATGATGGCCTCTGCGCCTTAAAGACATGGACTGGTAAGGACGCTTCATCCATGACGAGTTGGAATGCTTTCTACGAACGTACAGAAACCCGAGCCCCTTCTCCGCTTCTCACATATGCGATTGATCACGTTGGAAATCTAAATCCTCGCTGTGCAATAGATCTGGGATGTGGGTCAGGCAATGAAGTCTGGCAGCTCATCCAAGGCGGGTGGCAGGTCTTGGCAATTGACAAAGAACCAGAAGCCATCGCGCGAACGATCCGTAAGTGCTCGATGAACGAAGCTCGCCGACTCACCGCTGAGGTCGCGGACTTTGAGCATCTGACCCACCTTCCACCGTCTGCTTTGATTCATGCAGGGCTAGCTCTTCCTTTCTGCAGGCCTAACAAATTTGCCAACCTTTGGAGTCAGATTCGCACCGCCCTAGTCCCGGGCGGTGTATTCGTAGGTCATTTCTTTGGTTTGAGGCATACCTGGGCGAGCGAAGAGCTAATGTCATTCCATAGCGTGGAGGACATTCGGAGGCTAAGCGAGGGATTCGAAATAGTCCTGCTGCGTGAATCTGAATCATCGATGGTCATCGACTCTGGAGCTGTGAATTGGCACCGGATCAATGTGATCGTGCGCAAGCCTTATCATCCAGGGAGGTAACGAGATTCTAGGGGGTGTTTCTGCCCTGCTTCATCGCAACTGCGTTTTATCAGGGCTTCCTCCTCCAACCCCGGCGACGTTGTGAGACAAAGCTATGGCGTGCAGGACGCATCGCAGATTTCCACCGAATGCTATGGTCTGCGCGCACCATCTCTCAGCGTGATAACCCAAAGCGAGACTGCCTGCGCAGTTGCTCATGATTCACCGACTGAACGATCAAAGCCCCTCAGCACTCAATGTAACGCTCTCTAAAGGATCGAGGGCCCAGTACATGAAGTTTCCAAGGAGAAGGCATGATGAGCCTCACCCTTCGCTGCCTCAAATGCAATGGAAAGCAGCTTGTGCAACCCACTAGGCTGCATCGTAAATCGGTGATCACCTGCAGGAGCTGTGGCGCTCTGAGCCACCATGGCGATCTCGTGGAAGCGGCAGGTTTGCGGCTCATGACCAAGCTCAAACAGCAGCTCAAAACCGGGTAACCGAGGGGCGACGCCGAGAGTTCAAGTCCTACAGCCAGGCTACTCTCCTCAGTGAGCAGCGCTGGCTACCTGAAGCTGGTACCTCGCCTGGGTCAACTCTGTCTCCGCCTTCTGCAGCTCAGCTTTGACGCCCGTCCACATCAGAACCAAAGTGGCGATCTTTTCGCGAGACGCCGTCAACTCCTCGCCCATTACGGCCAGCTCGTTCTCAAGCAACAGGCACTGCTGCTCGAGCAGCTCCTCCCGCGAGAAAAAAGCAAAGCGATCATCAACGGTCTGGTCAGGGTTTTTCATGACGCTCGTCACCACGAGTAGTACAAATGTTCTCCTGTCGAGCTTAGCGATATATACTGGATGTATCAACAGTAGGTCGACGGAGTGGTGGTGCCTTCTCACCGCCCGGCCCTGGGTACGCACGCGGTCGATAGGGATTACGCAGGGGTGCTTCGTGGATATCGCCCGAGACACGCGCAAACGGAGAGCGCATATGTCACTGAAATCGTCTTTCGCTATTGTCCTGCGGGCGCTACGGAGCAAGCGAAACATCACGCAGCGGGACTTCGGTGACACGAGCCGGACGTTCCTGTCCAAGTTGGAAGGCGGTAAATCCAGCCTGACGCTGGATAAGCTCGAGCAGGTGAGTCAGCGCCTAGAGTTGAGCCCGCTGACTTTGTTGACGCTCACCTTGAGCTTGGAGTCTGGTAAATCCTCAGCGGAGCTCATCGACGACCTTCGCTTGGAAATTGAGCACCTGGAGGGTGATCTGTAGGTCGTCGAAGTTTCATCACGGCTCCAGATCTCTTCCAGAATGGTTCTGAACACTCTACTGAGCCCTGGGTGCTTACCAGCTGCAGCCAGCTCTTGGACGAGACCACTGATCGACGCTATCCAAGCAGTTGGGAGGAAATGCCTCAGGTATGAATTCCGGGCACGATCTCCCCGTCAGATAGACATCTCGAAAAAGTGGGGAAGGCGGAAGCAGTACCTCAAATCGACTCTCTTCGCCATCTTGTAGACCTCCATTTCTGAATGGCGATAAGGCCTGCCCCTCACGAATGGAAGAGTGAATTTTGTCAACTACGCGCCCAGTCTCAAAAATCCTACGATGCAAGCCAAGATAACTAAAAAACATTTTACTCAAAACAAAATTTCGAGTAATGCATATTTACTTAATACCTATACTTTGATGAAAATTCCTACAGGCCAAAAATGAAACCTTCTAACCCAAGACTGGACACTCAGAAAACAAAGCGAACCCAGCAAGCTTATAAGACCTCAACTAACAGCTGAACCAATCGCTCTCTCGCCCAAACAGCCAAGGCCTGTCGTGTAAGTCATAAAGACGGGCTCAGCCTCAGTACTCTTAATTGAGGGTTTCACAATACCCCAGCGATAAAGGCACATAAAGTGCGGGAGGTCGGGCAACCTCCCCGGACACTATCCTAGGCATCGCCTCGCGCCAGAAAAGAAACCACTTACTTGCAGGCAACGAAACGCATCATCCACTCCCCTACCAAAGAACCTTGCTGATCACGCTTCAAGCTTTGAACGGCGGCGCTGTGCACTTCTTCACCAAGGGCATCCATACGAAGATCGAGTAGCGCTCGAGAGTAATCATGACTGAACTCGGGGTGCCCCTGAAAACACAGTACTTGGTCACCAATATGATAAGCAGCATTGGGGCAAAAAGCGCTTGAAGCTACCGTAGCTGCGCCTTTCGGCAGCAAAGTTACTTGATCTTGATGGCTAACCAATAGTGCAAGGTTATTTGAATATGGTGTCATCCACTCGGTTTGTATATCCACCTTATAGTCGTGCACACCCACACCCCACCCTTGAATCGCCCGCTCAGTACGCCCCCCTAACATGAGAGCAAGCAATTGATGACCAAAACATATTCCTAGCAATTTATCGCCACGATTGTAACACCTCATTAGAAATTTTTTTAGCGACAAGATCCACGGCTCCCCCCCAAAGGAATCCGCCTTACTTCCCGTAACTAGATAAGCATCGAACCTATCAGCCTCAGTCGGATACTCACCTTTCACAACATTATAGGTAAAAAATTGCGCAAGCAAAGGTTGCCGAGCGAAGAGCTGCTCAAACATCTTACCGTAGCCATGATACTGCTCGACCAATTCGGGTCGTAGGATATCGGTTTCTAAGATGCAGATGCGTAGCGACATAGACATAGTACCTAGCACGAACTGAAGGGAGACAGATAACAACACAGAGATTGCTAGAAATCGCACGCAATGGCAAGCCTGCAAATGCGATATTTTAATAGACACCCTGCTAGAGCAATCAGTCACGAAAAACAATAACGGAACCTGCGTTGCCCTATAGGCAACACGCATTCTAATTACAGCTATTGCTCATCACCTCAAATCCGGCGAATATAAGGGTTCTGCAAAAAAGAGGCACCCCATTAAATTTTGGCTCACTCACCTAAAACCCGGAGAACCAAATGTGACGCCAGACGCAAAACACCAGAAAGAAGACAATGAAGCCCTTCATAAGATATACAAATCTCTAAACCTTAGAATCCTAATCCCGCTAATGATTTGCTACCTCTTTGCAAATCTAGACCGCCAAAACATAAGCTTTGCAAAACTACAAATGCAGAGCCACCTGGGATTTTCCGATGCCGTTTACGGTCTCGGCGCTGGAATTTTCTTTATTGGTTATGTGCTTTTTGAAATACCAAGCAACCTTATTCTATTACGTCGAGGCGCCCGCGAGACATTCTCTAGGATTTTAATACTTTGGGGACTAGCATCAACCTCAATGATGCTAGTAGAAAACGTCAAAATGTTTTACGGCATTCGATTTTTACTTGGAGTATTTGAGGCAGGGTTTGCCCCAGGGATGATTCTCTATCTCACATACTGGTACAGCGAAGCTCGAATGGCTCGAGCACTTTCAATCGTTCTAATAGCGGGCCCAGCCTCAGGAGTCATAGCGGGCCCTCTTTCATTTTGGTTGATAAGCGTGTGCGACGGCCTACTGGGGTTAGCTGGGTGGCAATGGATGTTTGTAATCGAGGGATTACCGTGCGTAGTACTCGGACTTACAATTTGGTTGATACTTCCTGACAAACCAGCAGATGCCACCTGGCTTTCAGATGCAGAAAAGGAAAAACTGAAGAGCCAACTCCCCACCCAAAAAAGCACAAGGTCATCTCTAATAATATTCACCTCACCAAAAGCCTACCTACTCGGAATAGCTTACTTTTGCCTTATTTGCGGAATCTATACTCTCAAATTTTGGCTCCCCAGCATATTGAAACAAAGCGGAATGAGCAACACATTAGAACTTGGTTACGCCTCCGCGCTGCCCTACCTCGCCGGGGTATTGGGTATGCTCCTATTTGGGTGGAGCTCTGATCGCCATCTCGAACGTAGGTGGCACAGTATATTGCCAGCCTTAGCCGCCGGTGCATTGCTGAGCATAGCGACAATGGTAGTCAATAGCGCTTTATTATTCCTAACCTTTATAAGCCTGACAGCCTTCTTTCTCTATGGCTCATATGGCGTATTCTGGGCAGCAGCTTGCAAGCACCTGAAGAAGGGAGGTGAAGCCGGAGGAATAGCTTTGATAAATTCGATAGGACTCATCGGTGGCTTCATTAGCCCCAGCCTTATTGGCTGGTCAAGCACCGCAACAGGCTCTCTTGATGTTGGCATGCACATGATGGCATGCCTGTTAATTAGCGGGGGCATTTTGCTATTCGCAATTAGCGCATCAAAATACCAAATCAATTAGCGCAACCACATTACGACCACTTAAAATATATAGCCCCACTTATTTAGAATCTTGAGGTGCACACCACCTCAAGAAAACTAAGCATTAAAATTCTTTTGCGTTACTCGCAGTTGCGAAGCGCGGTCATCCTTTCTAGCATCCATTTTCGCATTTCAGCCGCAGCAGGGCCTAGTGGACGACCACTACGAGCGATCAAACAGACCTTGCATGTTTGAAAAAGCGAGTGCCTCATCGGAAGTGCCACGAGCTCCCCACACTTCAGCTCTCTCATAACAGCATACTTACCAAAAAACGTTATACCTTCCCCCTTCTTTGCGAATTGCTTCAATGCGACCAGGGAGTTCGTCCTCAATTGAATATTCAACTGCAGACCTTCAGCATACTCCAGCATTTTAACTATTTGACCAAGCCCAAATGAAGAGGGTGGCGTGGCAACCGGATACTTGACGACGTCCTCTACAGTTACATCTGTCCCTCGTAAAGCCAAAGGATGCTGTGGATTCACGATAACATTGACCGGCCTTGAGGCGGAGACAAGATGGTTTATATGGGGATGTGCAGGAGGATTAAAGGCAACACCTAAGTCAGCTCGCCCATCTACCACCTCATTCACCACATCATTTACTGGAAAAGCGTTCACACCGACCTCAATCCGAGGATATCTTACACAGAAGTCGGTAACCACTTCATCCATCAGTCCTTCAATATAAGCCTCGCTAGTAGCAATTCTTATTCCCCCTTGCTCCAATCCCTGAAGAGCGCGCATTCTACTATCGAATTGCTCCTGCTGAGCTTGGCAACCACGCCAATATTCGACCAGATGCTGAGCTGCCTCCGTGGGCACAACGCCTCGAGCACGACGCTCAAAGAGTTCCGCTCCAACCTCTTCCTCCAAGAGCTTGATTTGCCGAGTAATAACCGACGCGGCAGTATTGAGGTTATCCGCAGCCCCCCTAAAGGTACCTTGGGTCAGAACTTCATAAAAGTATCGCAAGCGCCTCTGATTGATCTCGCGCATCGGGATCTTCGCCACCGAACGTTGCCCAAAAGGCAACGATAGCACATCTTGATTGCTATTGCTTGCCAAGGCGGTGATTGTCACCATTGACCGCGACGCCCCTAATGCGGAGCGCACAATAAAAACAACAGAAATGGCAGTTAGCAATTGACTTCTGCCTCAATCTATCGGAGTACGCTCAGTGATGACTAACGTCAAAGGCTTCCACAAGGGAAGCGCGGCGAGTGAGGCGCTATATAGGAAAATTAACTGGCGCCTCCTTCCAATATTAATGCTTTGTTACTTTTTCTCTAACCTAGACCGACAAAATATAAGCTTCGCAAAGCTACAAATGCAGAATGACCTTGCATTTTCCGACGCCATCTATGGCCTAGGAGCGGGCATATTTTTCATTAGCTATGCTTTATTTGAAGTTCCCAGCAACCTAATTCTGGCACGAATTGGAGCACGAAGGACTATTTCTCGAATATTAGTCCTCTGGGGATTAACCTCAGCAGGAATGATGTTTGTAAACAGCGTGCCAATGTTTTACTGCTTGAGACTACTTTTGGGCGTCTTTGAAGCAGGGCTATTTCCTGGAATGGTCTTCTACCTCACCTTTTGGTATGGTGAAGCAAGAATGGCTAGAGCCATTTCGTTAATCTTGATTGCGGGGCCTATATCTGGCGTACTAGGTAGCCCCCTATCTGGCTGGCTGATGACAGCATTCGATGGAGTGTTAAGTCTTGCAGGTTGGAAGTGGATGTTTCTAATAGAGGCCCTGCCTTGCTTACCACTCGCTTTAGTTGTTTGGAAGATGCTAGCGGATCAACCGGAGCATGCTAAGTGGCTCTCCACAGATGAAGTTAAGCTGCTCAAAAACCAAACACACATCACACATGTAGTGAAACACCATTCATTCCGTAGCGTGCTATCTGACCCACGCATCTATCTGATGGCCACCGCTTACTTTTGTTTGATATGCGGTATTTGCACAATCAACTTCTGGCTCCCAAGCATAATTAAAGCTAGCGGGGTATCTAGCACCCTCGAAATAGGCTTCTATACCGCCATCCCTTATATAGCGAGCATATGCGGAATGATTTATTTTGGGCGAAGCTCTGATCGTCACCGTGAGCGTCGCTGGCATAGCGTACTTCCCGCTGTGGGTGCTGGTCTGTGCTTGTGTATTTCGACATCTATCTCAGGCAACGTACTGGCATCATTAACCACCATTACCCTTGCCACTCTATTGATGTATGCCTCATACACCGTATTCTGGACTATTCCCTCGAGATACCTGAAGGGCAATGGTGCTGCTGGCGGTATAGCCTTTATAAATACAATCGGAGCATCAGGTGGATTTGTTAGCCCAACAATCATCGGCTGGGCAACCACTACGACAGGTTCGCTTCATGCTGGATTATACGTAATGGTCGCGCTACTTTTCTTAGGAGCAAGTTTACTGCTCTGTATTCGCACATCTAAATCGGATGAGACTTCGGCTGAAGCTTGCGCAAACACTACTTTGCCTGCAACTCAAGCTTAGATCAATTATGTAACATAGGGGCCGTACAAGCGCGCCCCGCCCATTTACTCACTACCAAAGCTCGATTGATGAAGCGCGCTCATAGGGTTACTCAAAGCAATTGCGCTAATCAGCCCTAGCATTTTGTCCTAGAGTTATAGGCTTAACCTAACCTAGCCAGGAGATATTCATGCCAGACGTAACCGTTGTGATCGGTGCCGGATCAATCGGCCAGGCAATTGCTAGGCGAGTCAGCGCAGGCAAGCATGTCGTGCTCGCAGATCTTCGCAAGGAAACTGCGGACTCAGCCGCTAAAGTGCTCAACGACGCCGGCTTTGAAGTCAGCACGGCAGTGGTTGACGTTTCCTCTCGTGCCTCTGTCAAAGCCTTGGTTGATACCGCCGCTGCCGTTGGCGATATTACTGGGGTGATCCATGCCGCTGGTGTCTCCCCGTCCCAGGCGCCACCAGCAACCATACTTCGAGTGGATTTGTATGGCACTGCGCTAGTTCTGGAGCTCTTCGGCAACGTCATTGCAAAAGGGGGATCTGCCATCGTCATCGCTTCGCAGTCCGGTCACCGACTGCCGGCGCTGACACCTGAGCAAAATAGAGCCCTGGCGCTAACGCCCGTTGAAGAGTTATTGACGCTTCCGATGCTGCAACCCGAACAGGTGACCGATCCGCTCAACGCCTACCAGATCTCCAAGCGCGGCAACTCCCTGCGCGTGGCTGCAGAAGCTGTTCGTTGGGGTAAGCGTGGTGCTCGCGTCAATACAATCAGCCCAGGCATCATCTTCACCCCACTGGCGCGTGATGAATTGAATGGCCCACGCGGCGCTGGGTATCGAAGCATGATCGAATCCTGCGCGGCCAAACGCGGTGGCACTCCTGATGAGGTAGGCGCCGTCGCCGCATTGTTGATGGGCCCCGAAGGAACGTTCATCACTGGCAGCGACTTCCTCATGGATGGTGGCGTAACTGCACAATACTGGTGGGGAGAAAACCAGTAAGCGAAGCAGTCAGCAGGAGGGTTAATACTGCTCCTGCTGGCGAGCCCATTCGCGCACAGCTTCAGCGAACATCCTCAAGGCCATCGGTGGATGACGATTGGCCGGATAGTACAGACAGGCTCCGCCGTAGTGAGGCCCCCATTCTGGTAACAGATGTACCAACCTTCCCGCTTGCAGATATTCTTCCACCTGATGCTCAGGCACCCAAGCAATGCCAATCCCGGTGAGGGCAGCCTCGATCATCAGGTTGATGTTGTCCATCGTCATCGGGCCGTCTACATCAATGCTGGCAGACCGACCTAAGTGATCGAGATCCCATCGGAATAACGTTCCGCTCGCAAATCGAAACCTGATGCATCGATGCACCTTGAGGTCGTGCGGGGCCTTTGGGGCAGGATGACGGGAGAGGTACTCGGGGGAGGCCACAGCTGCAAATCGAATGTCGGGCCCAAACCGCACAGCGATCATGTCTCGCGGCACGTCGTCATAGAGCCGAATGCCGGCATCGAATCCGTCAGCAACGATGTCCACCAATCTACTATCAGCCACGCACTCGATATGAATCTGGGGATTGTCTCGCAAGAACTGAGGCATGACGTGGCGGATTAAAGGTTTGAAGGACGATTCTGACGCACTGAGCCGGATAGACCCGGACGGTGTACTGCGCTCGGAGGTGACGTCATTCACTGCACACTCCAAGTCATTCAAGAGTGGCTGAACCCGTTGATAGAGTTCTTCTCCCGCCTCGGTCAGGGCTACAGACCGCGTAGTTCGGTTGAATAGGCGAAGCTCAAGCCGTGCCTCCAAACCTCTCATTGAGTGGCTCAGCGCAGAGGGAGAGACTCCCAGAGCTTTGGCCGCCCCGGTGAAGCTCTTCTGCTCGGCTATCGCGACGAAAGCAGTCAGTTCAGGAATTCCGGCTCTAATCATTGATGAATTCCCCTCACTTACCTATGAAATGTAACGCAAATTGTTGAGCAAGCTACATGAGTTTAGAGTTTACATGCCATCTACATCTTTGCGAAGGAGACGAAACATGTTGAAACGTCAGCTCGGCAAAAACGGATTGGAAGTATCCGCCTTGGGGTTGGGATGCATGGGTATCAGCTATGCCTACGGCCCAGCCTTGGAGAAGAAAGCAGCTACCGCTTTGATCCGAGGCGCCTTCGACAAAGGGGTGAATTTTTTCGACACAGCTGAAGCCTACGGGCCATTCACCAATGAGGAGTTGCTCGGTGAGGCCTTGGCTCCAATTCGCGACCAAGTGGTAATCGCCACCAAATTTGGCTTCAAGAATGGCTTGCCGGCTGATGGGCTGGATAGCCGACCAGAAAACATCAGAAAGGTGGTCGAGCATTCCCTGCGGCTTTTGAAAACCGACCGTATCGAGCTCCTCTACCAGCACCGCGTAGATCCTCAGGTGCCAGTGGAAGATGTTGCGGGGACAGTCAAGGAGTTGGTGGAAGCGGGTAAAGTCCTCCACTTCGGCATGTCAGAGGCCGGGGTAGAGACTATTCGCCGGGCGCATTCCGTGCTACCCGTGGCTGCACTACAAAGCGAGTATTCCTTGTGGTGGCGTGAGCCAGAGAAGGACATTCTTCCTACCCTGGAAGAGCTCGGAATTGGCTTTGTACCGTTCAGTCCTCTTGGCAAGGGCTTCCTTACTGGGACTATCGATGCCAACACTAAATTCGCAGATGACGACTTCCGCAATGTAGTGCCACGATTCACCGAGGAGAGCCGTGAAGCCAATAAGAGACTGGTGGACGTGCTCGGGGTAATTGCTGATAGCAAAGGCGCCACACGTGCTCAGGTAGCACTGGCCTGGCTGTTAGCTCAAAAACCTTGGATCGTCCCAATTCCTGGCACTACGAAACTAAATCGCCTCGAGGAAAATATCGCTGCGGCCAGTCTCAGCCTGACTAACGACGACCTAGCCTCCATTGCGACAGCGCTTGCTCACATCCAAATTGTTGGCGACCGCTACCCGGCTCATCTACAGAAAAACGTGAATCGCTGAATCTTCCGTAACGAGTGCCGCCGACTTTCTGATTAGATGCCGGCGGTCTTGCTTCTCAGATCTTTACCGAGGGCAGCTTCCTCAATGCTCCAAACGACTCCTCTGGTAGGTACTCAACAGTCGGACAAGCAAAGTCTATGGATACTTGCAGTCCTAAGCGCCTTGATGGCTTTCGCTTCAGTTTCCACCGATCTCTACCTGCCAGCTATGCCAGCGATGGCTCAATCTCTTCATGCCAGCCCTGGGCAACTGGAACTCACTATCACAGGCTACCTGGTTGGTTTCAGCCTAGGCCAGCTGCTTTGGGGCCCAATTGGCGACCGTTACGGTCGGCGCCTACCTATTGCCCTTGGCTTGCTTCTTTTCATCGCGGGCTCTATCGGTTGCGCATTGTCGACCGCAACTCCCGTCATGATCATTAGCCGTGCACTCCAAGCGGTCGGCGCATGTGCGAGCGTGGTTCTGGCGCGTGCAATGATCCGTGATCTCTACGAGGGCCACCGTGCCGCACAGATGCTCTCTACCTTGATGACCGTCATGGCCGTCGCCCCTCTACTCGGGCCAAGCGTGGGGGGGGCGATCTTGAAGCTTGGATCATGGCACTTGATCTTCTGGGTTCTGGCTTTCTTCGGTATTGCGACGCTGATCGCTGTGTACTCCCTGCCTGAGACGCTACCCATCGAGCGGAGAAATTACGAGCCCCTTGGTGGTGCATGGAAGCGTTACATTCAGCTAATCATGGATCGTCGAATCATCGGCTATGCCACAGTGGGTGGATTCTTCTACGGTGGGGTCTACGCCTACATTGCTGGAACGCCGTTCGTTTACATTGACTACTACCACATTTCGCCTCAGTCCTACGGCCTCCTCTTTGCCTTGGGTATCGCGGGAATCATGATGGCGAATCAGGCCAACGCCAGACTCGTGAAGCACATAGGTAGTGACCGGCTAATGCGCGTGGGGGCGCTGATGGCGGCACTGGCGGGGATCTGGCTGTTGATTGATAGCTGGAGCGGCCTAGGAGGGTTAACAGGGCTGGTGGCACCGCTCTTCGTCTTTTGCGCAGCAGCAGGCTTGATTGTTGCGAACTCCATCGTCGGAGCGCTTAACAGCTTTCCCACAGTCGCAGGCGCGGTATCCGCCCTGATCGGTGCGCTACAGTATGGCACTGGAATACTGGGGTCGGGATTGGTCGGGGCATTGGCAGATGGTACACCCCTACCAATGGCCCTG
>NZ_BCBP01000057.1:0-50591 GCF_001753955.1 Pseudomonas sp. NBRC 111139 | reverse complement strand
ATCACCGTTGCCGCCGCTACCGTATTCGCGGGTAAACCCGCTCCTACACACACGCATCGGGGGGTTCGGCACAGCGCGATGCGCCGCGCGGGCGGCGCTCGATTTCCCAGACGCCGACAATCTTCCTCCCTGCCCCCCACCACAGCGCTCTGCAAATTCATCTCTGGCCTGCTTCTTGCTCACTCATTTCATGTAGTGAGTACTTACCGAAACGCTCGCGTCATTTGAGTCCTTTGGTAGCGCAAGCAACCTCCAGAGATGAGCCAATAATGCAAACAACCATCTCCCTGCAGGTCAACGGCCAGCCCGTCGAAGTCAGCGCGATGCCTGACACCCCGCTGCTGCTGATCCTGCGCAACGACCTGTGCCTGAACGGCCCCAAGTACGGCTGCGGCCTGGGCGAGTGTGGGGCGTGTACGGTGATCATCGATGGCGTGGCCGCCCGCTCCTGCGTCATCCCCTTGGCCGGCGCCGCCGGCCGCGATATCACCACCCTCGAAGGGCTGGGCTGCAAGGCCGCGCCGCACCCGGTGCAAAAGGCGTTCATCGATGAGCAAGCGGCCCAGTGTGGTTACTGCATGAACGGCATGATCATGACTGCCAAGGCCCTGCTCGACCGCATTCCCGAGCCCAGTGACGAACAGATTCGCAATGAGCTGTCCGGCAACCTGTGCCGCTGTGGCACCCACGTCGAAATCCTGCGCGCCGTGCGCCGCGCTGCCGAGACCCGGAGAAAGTCATGAACCACTCACAACAGGTGCCCAGCCGCGACCAACTGCTGGCCAAGACCGGCGTGTTGCTGATCGTCGACCAGATCACCCCACCCTCAGGCCCAGTGGCCAAGGGCGTGACACCTCCAGCCAAGGAACGTGAGCTGGCGTTGTTCATCGCGGTCAGCGACGACGGCATGGTCTACGCCTTCAATGGTCATGTCGACCTGGGCACTGGCATCCGCACCTCGCTGGCGCAGATCGTCGCCGAAGAGCTGGACCTGCGCATGGACCAGGTGCACATGGTGCTGGGCGACACCGAGCGGGCACCCAACCAGGGCGCGACCATTGCCAGCGCCACCCTGCAGATTTCCGCCGTGCCCTTGCGCAAGGCTGCGGCCACCGCGCGGCGCTACCTTTTGCAACAGGCTGCACAACGGCTTGGCTGCGAGGTCCAGGCCCTGCGCATTGAAGAAGGCACTGTGGTCGACGGCAACGGCAACACCCTGAGCTTCGCCGAACTGGTGCAAGGTGATAACCAGCCACTGCGCATCGCCGACGATGCCCCACTGAAAGCCGTCGAGGACTACCGGCTGGTCGGGCGCAGCGCCCCACGGGTAGACATCCCAGGCAAGGCCACCGGCGAGCTGACCTATGTGCACGACATGCGCCTGCCCGACATGCTTCACGGTCGGGTCATCCGCCCGCCCTATGCCGGCCATGACAGCGGCGACTTTGTCGGCAACAGCCTGCTGGCGGTGGATGAATCCTCCATCGCCCATCTACCCGGCGTGGTCGCCGTGGTGGTCATCCGCGACTTCGTCGGCGTGGTGGCAGAGCGCGAAGAGCAAGCCATCCGTGCAGCCCATGAGCTGAAAATCAGCTGGAAGCCATTCACAGGCAAGCTGCCCGACCTTAGCGATGTCGCCCAGGCCATCCGCGACAACCCGCGCGTGCAGCGCACCGTGCTGGACCAGGGCGATGTCGACGGCGGCATCGCCAATGCCAGCCAGCGCCTGAGCCGCAGCTACCTGTGGCCGTACCAGCTGCACGCATCGATCGGCCCATCATGTGCGCTGGCCGACTTCACCGCAGGGCAGATCCGCGTGTGGTCAGGTACGCAGAACCCGCACCTGCTGCGCGCAGACCTGGCCTGGCTGCTGGCGTGCGACGAAGCACGCATCGAGATCATTCGCATGGAGGCAGCCGGCTGTTATGGCCGCAACTGCGCCGATGACGTGTGCGCCGACGCGGTGCTGCTGTCGCGTGCGGTGCAGCGCCCGGTGCGGGTGCAGCTGACCCGCGAACAGGAACACGTGTGGGAGCCCAAGGGCACCGCGCAGTTGATGGAAATCGACGGTGGCCTGAACGCCGATGGCAGCGTGGCTGCCTATGACTTCCAGACCAGCTACCCGTCCAATGGCGCGCCCACCCTGGCCCTGCTGCTGACCGGTGCCGTGGAACCGGTGCCGGCGCTGTTCGAGATGGGCGATCGCACGTCGATCCCGCCTTACGATTACGAACACATGCGCGTCACCATCAATGACATGACGCCACTGGTGCGTGCCTCATGGATGCGGGGGGTGTCGGCCATGCCCAACAGCTTCGCCCACGAGTCGTACATTGATGAGCTGGCCTTCGCCGCTGGCGTCGACCCGGTCGAATATCGCCTCAAGCACCTGTCCGACCCGCGCGCCATCGACCTGGTCAAAGCCACCGCTGAACGCGCGCAATGGCAGCCACATACCCGGCCCATGCAGACACAGGCCGAAGGTGATGTGCTGCGCGGCCGGGGTTTTGCCTATGCGCGCTATATCCACAGTAAATTCCCCGGCTTCGGCGCGGCCTGGGCAGCCTGGGTGGCTGATGTCGCAGTGGACCGGCGCACGGGCGAAGTGGCCGTCACCCGCGTGGTGATCGGCCACGATGCCGGCATGATGGTCAACCCCGAGGGCGTGCGTCACCAGATCCACGGCAACGTCATCCAGTCCACCAGCCGGGCGCTCAAGGAGCAGGTCAGCTTCGAAGAGTCGACGGTGGCGAGCAAGGAATGGGGCGGCTACCCGATCCTGACCTTCCCCGAGGTGCCAGCTATCGACGTAATGATGCTGCCGCGCCAGCACGAGCCGCCAATGGGCAGTGGCGAGTCAGCCTCGGTACCCAGCGCAGCGGCCATCGCCAATGCCATTTTCGACGCCACCGGCATTCGTTTTCGCGAGCTGCCGATCACTGCCGAACGCGTGCGCGCTGCGCTCGGTGGCGAAGGCCAAGGGCCAGATGCACCCGCGCCAGCGCAGCCGTCAACCAAGCGTTCGAAGTGGTGGTTCGGCTCGCTGGCCGGGGTGTTCGGCGCCGCATTGGGCATGCTTGCCACCGCCTTGCCCTGGCGCGCTGAAATCGCCCCGGTAACGCCACCTGGTGTCGGCAGCTGGAGCGCCGCCATGCTCGAGCGCGGGCGCCAGGTGGCGGCGGCCGGCGACTGCGCCGTGTGCCATACGGTCGGCGGCGGCAAGTTCAATGCCGGGGGGCTGGCAATGGATACGCCTTTTGGCACGTTGTACAGCACCAATATTACCCCCGACCCAGAAACCGGTATCGGCCGCTGGTCCTTCGCTGCCTTCGAGCGGGCCATGCGCGAAGGTATCAGCCGCGATGGCCGGCACCTGTACCCGGCGTTTCCCTACACCTCGTTTCGCAACATCAACGACGCCGACCTGCAAGCGCTGTATGCCTACCTGATGTCGCAAACCCCGGTACGCCAGGAAGCGCCCGCCAACCAGATGCGCTTCCCGTTCAACCAGCGGCCGCTGATGGCCGGCTGGAATGCGCTGTTTTTGCAACGCGGCGAATACCAGCCCGACCCGCAGCGCAGCGCACAGTGGAACCGCGGTGCCTACCTGGTCGACGGCCTGGGCCACTGCACGGCCTGCCATTCGCCGCGCAACCTGATGGGCGCAGAAAAAGGCGGTAGCAGCTACCTTGCTGGCGGCATGGTCGATGGCTGGGAGGCCCCGGCCTTGAATGCCCTGGGCAAGTCATCGACGCCGTGGAGCGAAGACGAGTTGTTCAACTACCTCAGCACCGGCTTCTCCGAAAAACACGGCGTGGCGGCCGGCCCCATGGGCCCGGTGGTCAGTGAGCTTGCCACCCTGCCAAAAAGCGACGTGCGCGCCATCGCCCACTACCTCAGCTCCCTGGATGGCGAGCCGCAGGCACTGGCGGCCAATGCCGCGCCTCAGGTGGACTCGCCAGTGTCGCTGAGCAACGGCGAGCGGGTATTCAAAGGTGCATGCCTGGCCTGCCACAGTGATGGGCTGGGGCCGAAGCTGTTTGGCGTCAGCCCGTCGATGGCGGTCAACAGCAACGTCCATAGTGACCTGCCGGACAACCTGCTGCGCGTGGTGCTGCACGGCATTCCGACCCCGGCAACCCGCGACCTGGGCTACATGCCCGGTTTCAAGGACAGCCTGTCGGACCGCCAGGTAGCCGACCTCGCGGCCTACCTGCGCCATCGTTTTGCCGCCGACAAACCGGCCTGGCAAGGGCTGGCGTCCAAGGCTGCGCAGGTACGCGCCAACCCTGGCAGCCACTGAGGCTCAGCGGCGCAAGCCGCGCAGCGCAAGGTCACTGATGAAGGCCAGCCAATCGGCCTTGGCCTGCTTGTCCGCCAGGTCCACGGCCAGGAACGAGCTGAGCGTATGGCGGTTGGAGTTATAGAAATAGCAGAGCGAGGCAATCATCAGGTAGGCGTGGGTAATGCAGATATCGTCGCGGAACAGGCCCTTTACTTGTCCGGCCTCGATGATCGGCCGCAGCACGCCGACCGCCTCGCCGGACAGCGCCCTGAGGTTTTGCGACTTGCGCGCGTGCAAGCCCTGGTGAAGGTTTTCGGTGGCGAGGATGGTGACGAATTCGGGGTGGCGCACATAATAGTCCCAGATGAATGCCACCAGTTCGCGCAGGGCCTGCTCAGGGTCGGCGAGGTCGAGGCGCAGCTTCGCTTCGGCCTGGTTGAAGCTGGCATAGATGTGCTCCAGCACACTGATGAACAGCTTTTCCTTGCTGCCGAAGTAGTAATAGATCATCCGGTCGTTGGACTTGGCCAGTGTGGAGATCTGCTCGATGCGCCCACCAGTGAAGCCTTCCTTGCTGAAGACCTTCACTGCGGCCTTGAGAATATTGTCCCGGGTGCGGTCGGCCTGCTGGGCGCGAACACCGGTTTTGCGAGTTTGCATGTCGGTCCCTGTGGGGCTGGCCAGATAGCCAACACTGCCACAGACCTTGAGCCATTGCGCGGCTTTTTCGGCTGGGCTGATGGCGGAGATGGCGGACCGGCTCACACCAGCAGAGCCGCTACCATTGATCGTTTTGCTTTCTTCGCGGGCAAACCCGCCCTTCGTCCGCTACCGGCCTGGAAGTCAGCAGCCATCGGGGCTGGCTTGCACCTGATGAGTGGCACGTACAGCCAGCCGGATCATGACGGACTCCCGGGTTACCGGACAGGTGCGTTACTCAAGCAGCGACGCCTCGTTCGCCATCATCGCTGACTTCGAACTGCCCCACCAGCTTCTGCAACTTGCCAGCATCCACCTTCACCTTCTGCGCACTGCTTTGCAGCACCAGGGCGGTCTGGCGCATCTCGCTGGAGGACTGGTTGACCTGCTCGATCGTCTTGCCGTATTCCACGCTGCGACGGTTGAGCTGCTGGATGATGGCGAACATGCCCTCCACCGCCTGGTGCAGTTGCACATTTTCGGAAGACGCGTCCTCCGCCAGGCGCAGGCTGTTGTCGACATCCTGCACGCCCTGCTCCATGAAGCTTACCGCCTGCCGGGTTTCGCCCTGCAGGCTCTCGACCATATGGCGAATGTCGTCGGCGGCACGCGAGGTGCGTGCGGCCAGGCTGCGTACCTCGTCGGCCACCACCGCGAAGCCACGACCATGCTCCCCGGCCCGTGCCGCCTCGATAGCGGCATTGAGCGCCAGCAGGTTGGTCTGGTTGGTGATTTCGCTGATCAACCCGGTGATGTTGTCGATCTCGACCATGCGGCTGTCGAGCCGCTGCACGCTGGATGATGAGCGCGCCACCACATCGCGGATCGACTGGGTGCCCGCCTGCACCGCCTGGTACTGCGCGCGTGCGCGGCTGACCACTTCGTCCATGGCCTGTTTCATCTGCTCGGCGCTGACCGAGGCCTGCTGCAGTTCGCCGAGTTGCTCTTCCATGATGATCATCATCTGGTGCACGGCGTCGGCCACGTCGGCGGAGCTTACGCTGGCCTCCTGGCTGCGCCCGAGCATCATCTGGTTGGTGCTGCCAACCGTGCGACTGGCCTTGACCACCTGCCCGACCACCGTGTCCAGGCGGTCGATGAAGCTGTTGATCCAGCGCGCCATGTCGCCGCTCTCATCATTGGCCAAGGTACTGGTATCCAGGCGCTGGCGCAGGTTGCCTTCACCCTCGGCGATGGTGCACAGCACACTGCTCATGCCATTCAACCTGGCGGCCAGGCGCTCGGGCCCGAGCACGCCGAACAACAAGGTGGCGCCCAGCATGCTCAAGGCCTCGATCGCGTCAGTCAGCCCTTGCGGCAGGCCTGCATAGTGCTGCACCCAGTAATTGCAGCCGAACAGCCCCGCCATGATCGCCACATAGGGTTTCATCAACCCGTAGCTCAGCGAACGCCGGCGATAGACCTCCTCCAGGTCTGCCTCGCACATCATGCCCCAGCGGTCGGGTGAGCCTGGCAACTGGAAGGTCACCCCCTTGCCCACCACTGGCACATGACGGTAGTCGGAATAGCCGGGGTAGGTCACGAACAGGTTGGCACCCCGCCTGATCGTCTCCCTCACGCCTGGGTGCAGTTCCCGCGTGGAAGGGTCGGTGAAACGAAGCTCCAGCTCGGTATGACGCTGGACCTGCACGGTGGTCCAGGGGGTGTGCACACCGTTCTTGAGGTTTTCGCCATGGGTGAAGGTGGCGTCCTCGAAGCGCGAGCGGGACAACGCGGTACCGGGCTGTATGCCAGGGTCGAAGCGCGATTGCGCCATGAACAGGTAGTTGTCGCCCGACTCGGGGTAAATGTGCCCTGCCTCGCGCTGGATCAGGTCACCCAGCACATCGTTGGGCACCCGCCCACACAAACAACCTAGCACTTTGCTCTCGTGCATCAGGGGCTGGTAGAACATCAACGTGACTTCGTCGTGGAAGCGCGAGGAAGACGGGCCGACCTGCAAGGTCAGCGGGTCGCTGTAGGGCCCGTGCAGAAACTGTGCTTTCAGCCCTTGCGCCAGGGCTGCCAAGTGCTCGATGCGTGGCGTGCCACGCTGGGGCCAGGTCGAAGCGATGACGATGCCGTGGGCATCGACGACAAACAGCTCGGAAAAGTCCTCAGCCTGGGCCAGCGTGTTGCGCAACATTGCGCTATCGACTTGAGCGAGCCCGGGCGCCACCTGCTCGGCCAGGTCGGCCAGGTGTTCCCACTGCTCGCGCACCCACTCATGCAGCAACTGCACGCGGGTCTGGGCGATGGCTTCGAACGTTTGCTCGACCTGCGGGTAACTGGCCCGATTAAGGCGGCACGCCCAGCCCATGCTGAATTTGCCGGTTTTGCCAAACCACGGCAGCCAACCCTTTTCACTCGACGATAACTGCATCGAACCACTGGAAAGCGACATTATCTTCACCATACGCGACATCGAATGGCAATCTGATAGCAAGTCGCACGCCAACGGCGGGAGGCGTGATTAATCGGCCATCCCGCGGAGTGGATGCACTTCATCAGTGCAAGGTGCCGACAGGTAAACCCCGGAGCGCACCAGACAGGGGCAAAAATGAGGGGTTTAAGCATTCAACTGAAATGAGACAAATAGCCTCCAGAACTGCTCGCAGATCGCACAACAGTTCGATAATCGCACAAATTCAGCCAAACCCTCTCTACTGTTGCCCTATCTTGCGGCACGCTATAGCGAAAGTCAGCAAGCCATTTCAAGTGCTGACAGGCCCCATCGCTTCACGCGCTCCGGCCAGCCCGACAACCACAACTCCAGGAACAACCAGGAGCTCGCCTTGATCAATAAAACGTACGAGTCCATCGCCAGCGCGGTGGAAGGGATCACCGACGGTTCGACCATCATGGTCGGTGGCTTCGGCACGGCTGGCATGCCGTCCGAGCTGATCGATGGCCTCATTGCCACCGGTGCCCGCGACCTGACCATCATCAGCAACAACGCCGGCAACGGCGAGATCGGCCTGGCCGCCCTGCTCATGGCAGGCAGCGTGCGCAAGGTGATCTGCTCGTTCCCGCGCCAGTCCGACTCCTACGTGTTCGACGAACTGTACCGCGCCGGCAAGATCGAACTGGAAGTGGTCCCGCAGGGCAACCTGGCCGAGCGTATCCGCGCCGCAGGCTCCGGCATTGGTGCGTTCTTCTCACCGACCGGCTACGGCACCCTGTTGGCCGAGGGCAAGGAAACCCGTGAGATCGACGGCCGCATGTACGTGCTGGAAATGCCGCTGCACGCCGACTTCGCACTGATCAAGGCGCACAAGGGTGACCGTTGGGGCAACCTGACCTACCGCAAGGCCGCCCGCAACTTCGGCCCGATCATGGCCATGGCTGCCAAGACCGCCATCGCCCAGGTCGACCAAGTCGTCGAACTTGGTGAACTGGACCCGGAACACATCATCACCCCGGGTATCTTCGTCCAGCGCGTGGTCGCCGTCACCGGTGCTGCCGCTTCTTCGATTGCCAAAGCTGTCTGAGGCCTGCCATGACCATCACCAAAAAGCTCTCCCGCACCGAGATGGCCCAACGCGTGGCCGCAGACATCCAGGAAGGCGCGTATGTAAACCTGGGTATCGGCGCACCGACCCTGGTGGCCAACTACCTGGGCGACAAGGAAGTGTTCCTGCACAGCGAGAACGGCCTGCTGGGCATGGGCCCAAGCCCTGCGCCGGGCGAGGAAGACGATGACCTGATCAACGCCGGCAAGCAGCACGTCACCCTGCTGACCGGTGGTGCCTTCTTCCACCATGCCGATTCGTTCTCGATGATGCGTGGTGGCCACCTGGACATCGCTGTACTGGGCGCCTTCCAGGTGTCGGTCAAGGGCGACCTGGCCAACTGGCACACGGGCGCCGAAGGTTCGATCCCGGCCGTAGGCGGTGCAATGGACCTGGCCACCGGCGCCCGCCAGGTGTTCGTGATGATGGACCATCTGACCAAGACCGGCGAAAGCAAGCTGGTGCCCGAGTGCACCTACCCGCTGACCGGTATCGCTTGCGTCAGCCGCATCTACACCGACCTGGCCGTACTGGAAGTGACACCTGAAGGGCTGAAAGTGGTCGAAATCTGCGCGGACATCGATTTTGACGAGCTGCAGAAGCTCAGTGGCGTACCGCTGATCAAGTAATCCAGAAAGCCAGCGGGGCTTTCCATGCCCGCTGCGGCACTCTCAACAGTGCCGCACAAGCGCTGCACGGCAGCCCCGGCAATTCGTGTATCCACGCTGAAATCCGGGGGCTGCTCCGCAGCCCTTTCGCGACACAAGGCTTGCGCTGTTTTCGCCAACCCGCGAAGGGGGGGCGCGGCGTTGAGGCCTCTCTTCCAACCGTTTGGGAGCTGACAGACGGGAACACGCGTAGAGATCAGCCCAATGAGCCATCGAGCGAGAGCCAGACAGCGGCGTGCAAAATCCCCGGCCGCGACTTTACGCCTTTTTTACTCGACATTACCGTAAAGCAAGCAATACTGCCGGCACTGTCCCAACGAGCTCCCTCAATGCCGCTGCCTGCATTGCGTTTCATTGCCTTCATTATTGGCGTATTCCTGATCACATTGGCCGTCAGCATGGTGATTCCGATGCTGACGTTGCTGTGGTACGACCGCAGCGACGACCTCGGCGCATTCGTCTGGTCGAGCCTGATCGTTCTGTGCGTCGGCCTGCTTCCGGTAGCCCGGGGCGTCCCCGACATACCGCAACTGCGGACCAGGGACATGTATTTCCTCACGACGGCAAGCTGGGTCATCGTGTGTGCATTTGCGGCGCTGCCGATGGTGTTAATTCGCGACATCAGTTACACGGACGCGTTCTTCGAAACCATGTCGGGAATTACCACCACCGGCTCGACCGTGCTGACAGGCCTGGACAGTGCATCACCGGGGCTACTGATATGGCGTTCCCTGCTGCACTGGCTGGGAGGCATTGGATTTATCGGCATGGCCGTGGCGATCCTGCCACTGCTGCGCGTGGGCGGCATGCGCCTGTTCCAGACCGAGTCTTCGGATTGGTCTGACAAAGTGACGCCACGTTCGCATGTGGCTGCCAAGATGATACTGCTGGTCTACCTGGCCCTGACAGCATTGGGAACAGGGGCGTTGTGGGCTGCCGGCATGACCCCGTTCGAAGCCATCAATCATTCGATGTCGCTGATTTCAACCGGTGGTTACTCGACCTCGGATGCCTCGCTGGCTCATTGGCCACAGCCTGCGGTGCATTGGGTAGCTGTGGTCATCATGATACTCGGCAGCCTGCCCTTCACACTCTATGTCGCCACGCTGCGTGGCCATCGACGCATCCTGCTCACGGACCATCAAGTTCGCGGTTTCATTGGTTTTCTCGTCTTCGTCTGGCTCACCGTCGGAACCTGGCTCTGCCTGCACAGCGACCTGGCTTGGTGGGATGCGTTTCGTATCGTTGCGGTCAATGTGACCTCGGTGGTGACCACCACAGGCGTTGCCTTGGGTGATTACACGCTCTGGGGCAGCTTCGCCATCATGCTGTTCTTTTACCTGACGTTCGTCGGCGGGTGCTCGGGCTCCACCGCCGGCGGTTTGAAAATATTCCGTTTCCAGGTGGCCGCTGCCTTGCTTGTCAGCAGCCTGAAGCAGTTGATCCATCCACGGGCAACGATCTCGAAGAAATATAATGGCCACCCCATCGATGAGGAGATCGTACGGTCACTGCTGACGTTCTCGTTCTTCTTCTCCGTCACCATCGCAGTCATCGCCCTCGGCCTCTCTCTGATAGGGCTCGACTGGATGACGGCGTTGAGCGGGGCTGCCACCGCCGTGTGCAACGTCGGTCCAGGCTTGGGGACGCTTATCGGTCCAGCAGGTAATTTCGCCTCGTTGCCGGACGCAGCGAAATGGTTACTGACGATTGGCATGTTGCTTGGACGGCTCGAGATCCTCACCGTACTGGTACTGGTCTCGCCGGCCTTCTGGCGATTCTAGGCCTGGAGTCATACAACCAATCAGCCAGAAAACCTCTGGACTGTAGGTAATCCGCCCTGCCCTGACTACGCCAGGGCAGGACCGAATCCACTTCAGCCCACCACGTGCAAGTAATGCAGGTGGCGTTCGTACTGATCCAGGATGTCGCCAATCACATCGTCACGGCTCCACCCCATGATGTCGTAGTCCTGCCCCCCTTCTCGCAGATGCACTTCCGCGCGGAAATACTTGCGGGAATCGGCACCGTCTTCGGTGTCCCGCATGACGAAGCTTGGCGTATTGAAGGCCCGTGGCCGCACCTCGTAGAGGAAACGTCCTTCACCGGCATGGGAGAGTTCCAGAGATACCCGCCCATCATCGCGCTCATTCACGCTCACCTCGTAGCCTTGCTTGCGCAACTCCTGGGCGACCTCTTCACAGGCCGGCCTCACCACCTCGGCGATAAAGCGCGTGACATGAACCCGGCGAGGCATCAATGCAATATTGCGCAGCCTCCTCTGCCAGCCGCCGTGTGGGTGGCGGGTATGGCGTGGGCCCGGCAAGGCTTGATTGCGCAACCCGCGGCGAGTCGCATCAAGACTCAGCGCCTTGAACAAGCCCCAAATCGCAACCAGCAGGATGACCGCGAACGGCAAAGCGCTCGCAATGGTCGCGGTCTGCAGCGCCTTCAGACCGTTCGCCAGCAGCAACGCGATCGCGACTGCGCCTATGCAGACTGACCAGAAGATACGTTGCCACAGGGGTGAGTGACCTTGTCCGGAGGAGGCGAGCATATCCACGACCAGCGCACCAGAGTCCGCCGAGGTCACAAAGAACACGACCACCATCAGCACCGCGACCAGCGAAATGATGCTGGAGAACGGAAAATGCTCCAGGAAAGCAAACAACGCGAGGGAACTGTCCTCACTGACCACAGCAGCCAGATCCTTCACGCCATCGTTGAGGATCATATGGATTGCCGAGTCGCCGAACACGGTCATCCACAGCAAGGTGAAACCCGCAGGCACGAACAGTACGCCGCAGACGAATTCCCGGATGGTCCGCCCTCGCGAAATACGTGCGATGAACAGACCCACGAAGGGCGACCAGGACAACCACCAGCCCCAGTACAGCAAGGTCCAGCCGCCGATCCAGTCGGTGGGCTCGTAAGCGTAGAGATTGAAGGTTTTATTGACGATGTCCGAAAGGTAGGCGCCGGTATTCTGTACATAGGTCTGCAGCAGGAACACCGTAGGCCCAAGCAGCAGCACGAACAGCATCAGGATCACCGCCAGGCTCAGGTTGAGTTCGGACAGGATGCGAATACCTTTATCCAGGCCGCTAGCCACCGAAAGCGTCGCCAATGCGCAGGTGGCGGTGATGAGGATGACTTGCACGGTGGTGTTTACCGGCAAACCGAACACATGATGAAACCCGCTGTTGATCTGCAATACCCCATAACCCAGCGAGGTGGCCACACCAAACACCGTGCCGAGGATGGCGAAGACATCCACGGCATGCCCTATAGGGCCATAGATTCGCTCACCGATCAGCGGATAGAGTGCCGAACGCAAGGTTAACGGAAGGCCATTGCGGAAGCTGAAGTAGGCCAGGATCAGCGCGACGATGGCATAGATCGCCCAGGCATGCAGGCCCCAGTGGAAAAAGGTGATTTTCATGGCTTCGCGCGCCGCGGCAACGGTGCCGGGATCGCCCACGGGCGGCGTGGAGAAATGCATGACCGGTTCGGCCACGCCGAAGAACATGAGGCCAATCCCCATTCCTGCCGAGAACAGCATGGCGAACCAACTGCTCTTTCGGTAATCCGGCTCACTGTGGTCAGGGCCTAGCTTGATGTCGCCATAGCGGCTGACGGCCAGAAACACCACGCTGATCAACACCAACGCTACAACAAGAATGTAGAACCAGCTGGCATTGGTGATGATCCATCGCTGGACTTGCTCGAACAGCGTTTGGGCGTGCTCCTGAAATGCCGTGGCGTACAAGACCAGCAGAAAAACAAGTATCGCACTGGTGTAGAAGACAGGTGGATTGAGGGTGCTCCTGGGTTTGGGGGCTGCAGTCATAGCGGCAGTTCTCCTTGCAAGGCGATGAGCACAGCGTGCCTGGGCACGACGACATTTACCAAGGCTAGCAGCTGGATAAACTCTCGTTTGCCAAGCTCAGTGTGCTCGAAAACAACCACAAACCCTAACGTCTGCAGGAAAAAATCTCAAACCGACGCCTCATTGGAGTGAATGGTTTGGCGCTTTTTGTTCATCTGCGAGTGGTTATTCGGTAGACTACCGCACGGGTGCCAGCTGCACGGTGCAGTGAGGCAGGTTAAAGAACAGCGCAGGTCGGGCCGCCATGCGGGAGCACCTGTGCCTATGCATAAACAAGAATTACCTCGCGCCCAGAAACTGGCCGAGCGCGCCTTCGCCAACCTTGAACGCTTTTTGCACATTGAAGCGGTCAGCGGCATCGTTCTGTTGATTGCCGCAGTCGCTGCCCTGATCTGGGCGAATTCCCCGGCTGCCGACAGTTATGAAGCCCTTTGGCATACCCCGTTGACGTTCGGCGTGGGCTCGCATGTCTATTCGCAGTCCCTGCATTTCTGGATCAATGATGGCCTGATGACCATCTTTTTCCTGGTCGTGGGCATGGAGATCCGCCGCGAGATCCACGAAGGTGCACTGTCCAGCCTGCGTCAAGCCACGCTTCCCATGGCAGCCGCTGTCGGCGGCGTAGCGGTACCTGCACTCCTCTACCTGAGTTTTGGGCACGCGTCGGCAGACCAACAAGGTTGGGCAGTCCCAACGGCAACGGATATCGCCTTTGCGGTGGGCGTATTGGCCCTGCTCGGCAAGTCGATCCCGTCCAACGTACGTGTATTCCTCCTCGCCCTGGCAATCATCGATGACATCATCGCAGTCCTGATCATCGCGTTCTTCTACTCAGGCGGTCTTGATTACACCGGCTTCGGCGTTGCAGTGATCGGCCTGCTAATGGTGATCGGGCTTCAGAAGATCGGAGTGGGTTCAGCCTACGCCTATGTCATTCCCGGTGCGATCGTCTGGCTGGGCATCTTGTTGACCGGCGCCCACCCGACCCTCGCCGGCGTCGTGCTGGGCCTGATGACACCTGTCACCGCAATGCCGATGCGTGAGCGCCCACTGGACGCCATTACCCGCTTCACCGGCGAATTGCTGGGGCGCGCCAAGGCGCCTGAGCAAGATGCCAGCGACCTCATGGACCCGTTGAAACGACTGCGCCTGGCCCAGCGCGAACTGCTGCCGCCGGTAGTGCGCATGCAAGGCACCCTGCACCCCTGGGTAGCCTTCGGCATCATGCCGGTGTTTGCCTTGGCCAACGCCGGGGTCAGCCTTTCGGGCGTCGACCTGTCCGCAGAAGGCCCCCAGTGGGTCATGATCGCCGTCGCTGTCGCCCTGGTTGCAGGAAAGCCCTTGGGCATCGTCAGCGTCAGTTGGCTGATGGTCCGCCTGGGCTGGTGCGTGCTTCCCGCCGAGGTCAACTGGCGTAGCATCATGCTGGTCGGGCTGCTGGCCGGCATCGGTTTCACCATGTCGATCTTCATCGCCAACCTCGCGTTCGTCGACCCTGGCTCACTCGGGGCAGCGAAACTCGGTGTGCTATCCGCGTCGTTGATCGCAGCCGTGCTGGGGTTGACCTGGGGGGTGTGGAGCATGCGTAGCGCAGCGTCTGCTACCAAAGCCGGTTCGCCCACCTAGCCACATTCCGGGACTGGCGATCCCTTGCATTTGGGCAAGCGGATCGCCACTCCCGGTGCGGCTACAACCTGTGTCGGGTAGGCCTGTGCGGGAAAACACGCCATACTCACGGCTTTTCAAGTCAGCCATGTGTGGACAATGTCCGACCCTACCCGCCCTGCACCTTCACTCCCCCGCCGTTCACGCTGGCGAGAATGGCGCCAGCGACTGGCGTTCTGGATCGGGGCATTGCTGGTGGGGCTCGTTGCGCTGGCATTCGCCTGGCTAGCCGACGCGGCGTTCGCTTCTTTCAAGCGCTTGCTGGAATGGGCACCCTGGTCACCTCTTCTCATCACTCCGCTGGGTTTCGCGCTCCTGGCTTATCTGACGCAACGATGGTTTGAGAATGCCAAGGGTAGCGGCATCCCCCAAGTCATCGCCGCCCTGGAAATGCCCTCTCGCCGGCTGCGCGCCCGATTACTCTCGCTCCCTGTGGCTGCAGCACGCATGAGCCTGACGCTGGGCGCCCTGCTGGTCGGCGGTTCGGTTGGCCGGGAAGGCCCGACCGTCCACATCGGCGCCGCAGTGCTCTATTCCTTTGGCCGACGCTTAGGCCTGCACGGCCGGCGCACCATCGCTGGCCTGGTGCTCGCCGGAGGCGCCGCGGGTATTGCCGCAGCCTTCAATACACCGTTAGCGGGGGTAGTCTTTGCCATTGAGGAGTTGAGCCGCACGTTCGAGCAACGTTTCAGTGGCTTGGTGCTCACTGCGGTGCTGATCGGCGGGGTCGTGACGCTGGGGCTGATGGGGCATTACGCCTACTTTGGCGAGATCAGCGGTCGGATGCCGGTGGGCTGGGGCTGGAGCGTCGTTCCTGCCTGTGCAGTGCTGGGCGGGCTGCTGGGTGGTTTTTACGCCAAGCTTGTGCTGCCCACCGACAAGGGCATACTCGGCCAGGTCTGTACGTTACGCGGACGCTATCCAGTGCGCTTTGCTGCCACCTGTGGGTTGCTGCTGGCCACCTTGGGGCTCGTCTCTGGCAATCATGTATTCGGCACCGGGTATGAAGAAACGCGTGCGTTGCTGGAGGGGCAGCCGATCACGGACACAAGCTTTCTCCTGTGGAAGTTTCTGGCCAACGTCGCGTCCTATCTTTCCGGGATTCCAGGCGGGCTCTTTTCGCCTTCGCTGAGCATCGGCGCCGCCTTTGCGCCGCTGTTGAGCTTGCTGCCCGATGTTGACCCTCAGGCAGGCGCACTACTCGGCATGGGCGCATACCTGGCCGGTGTGACACGCTCGCCACTGACCGCCTCGGTCATCGTGCTTGAACTGACACATAGCCCGGACCTGGCCATTCCCATGTTGGCCGCGACACTGATGGCGGCGGCCATCTCTGGATGGGTGTCTCCGGTCTCGCTTTACCATGCCTTGGCCAAGCAGATTACCGACAAGCTTCATGCTGCCGCGTCTTCCTCCACAGAACCCGCCGCTCGCCAAACGAGCGCTACCGAAAAACCTTGAGCAGCACCAAGCCTGCCCTGCCAGACGTTAACGGGTAGTCAGGTAGCGGAACTGCCCTGAGGGGGACGGGGCTCCCAACAGGGCGGAACTGTCGCGCGCATTCACGCCTCCGTAGAGTCTGTTGGCCGCTTTAGCACCCCGAGCAACAGCAGGTCGAACGCCTTGCCAGCCTGCGCCAAGCGTGCATTGCCGTCTTCGGCCTCCGCGATCCACACAGCCGCTTCAGCCAAGCTGCCGTAGATCAACGCAGCCAGCGCTTGAGCGTGCGCGTTGACGAAAACGCCCTGTAGTACCAGGTTGTCGATCAACTGGCGCAGCGACTCTATGCAATACCGCTGGGCCTCGGGCGAGCCGCCCCCCAACACCGCTCTGGCGTCGCGCAGCACGATACGCTGGATCTCGGGCTCCAGCGCCATCTCCAGGTAGGCGTGGCAGCGTTGGCGGAAGCCGTCCAAAGCGTTATCGGCGGTCTCGGTAATAGCACGCAGGCGCTCGTCCATTTCAGCGTCGAGCTGCTCAACGACGGCTGCCAGCAAGCCCTTCTTGTCGCCAAAGTGGTGGTACAACGCCCCCCGCGTCAAGCCCGCCCGGGCGGTCAGATCATCCATCGAGGCGTGCGCAAACCCCTGCTCGCTGAACATCTGGCGGGCGGTGGCCAGTAACAGGGCTCGGGTTTCTTGCATTGCGGCGCGGGTGCGGCGAACCATCCAGCTATTCCTTGTGTTCTGGCGGCATGGGGTAGGCGTATACGAGTATTCATACTGCTTGCACGCATTGTCTTGGGCGCGAGGCGCACTGACAAGCCTGTCGTATCGTCGCGCGGTGACCGAGCCTCCAAGCCTGGCGGCCAGCCCTGAAGCCGTTCAAAGCGAATACGACGCCTGTCGGGCTCGGTCGCGCATGCGCTGGTAGCCCCAAAGCGCGACCAACAACACTGCGGCCCCGGCGGCCAAGGCCACGTTGAATCCGGCCTGGGCACCCCACACATCGACCACCTGCCCAGATGCTGCGGCACCGCCGGCAACTCCAACGTTGAGACCGGCGAGCAACCAGGTCATCCCTTCGGTCAGCTTGCTTTCGGGCACGATGCGCTCTACCAGCGACATCGCCACGATCATGGTCGGGGCGAAGAACAGGCCCGCAACCAGCACGGCGATGGCCAGCCCGATGATGTTTCCCACCACCAGCAGCGGCAAGGTTGTCGCCGCCGTCGCCAACCCACCCAGCAGTAGCAGCTTGTGTAGCGGGGTATCGAGTTTCAGGACACCGAACACCAGCCCCGCGACACAGGAGCCGATGGCATAACAGGACAGCACCACGCTGGCCGCAGCCGGCATGTCCATCTGCTCGGCGAATGCCACGCTGACGATGTCGACCGTACCGACGATCAAGCCCATAGCGACCATCAGCAAGGTCAGCAGGCGTACGTCGGCCAGCCTGAACACCGACATGCTGTCTTGCCCGGTGGCGGCATCGGCCTCTACTGGCGGCTCGGTGCCGACCTGCACCGCCAAGGCGAACACGCCGATGGCCAGGAACACGGCAGCAGCCAATGTACCGGCCTGCGGAAGTACCGCCACGCTCAGCCCCACCGAAATCGGCGGGCCAGCAATGAAGGTGACTTCGTCAAGAACGGTTTCCAGCGAGTAGGCTGTCTTCAGTTGTGCCTTGCCGCGGTAAATCGCGGTCCAGCGCGCGCGCACCATCGCCGACATGCTGGGCATGAAGCCGGCGAGCGCGGCCCCGACGAATAGGGTCCAGTCCGCCAGCCGCCAATAGCTGCAAGCCAACAGCAGAAGGATGCCCAGCACGCTGAGCCCGGCGGCGGCCGGCAATAAGCGGCCCTGGCCATGGCGGTCGACCAGGCGCGAGATCTGCGGCGACATCAGTGCATAGGTCAGCACGAAGGTGGCCGCCACCGCACCGGCCAGGCCGTAACTGCCGGTGATCTGAGACAACATGGTGATGATCCCGATACCGGTCATCGGCAACGGCAGCCGGGCCAGCAGGCCGGCCAAGGCGAAGCCCTTGGCGCCTTTGGCCTGGAACAACTCGCGGTAGGTATTGAACACGCTCGACTCTCCTTATCGAAAGGCCCTTGGGCAGTCACGCTCAAGGCAAAATACATGCAGCTCGTATGATTAAAACCTTATTATCATACGAACTGAATGTAAACCCTCATGATCCGCCGGGAACCTCCTTATTCAGCCACCCTGCCCCCCGTGACGCCTTGCGTGTCGCGAGCAGTCGTTCGCCATTGAGCGCGAGTTGAACCGTGTGGGCGATGCCCTCCGCGCTTAGGAGGCGCGGGTCAAAAGGGTGGGCAATCTGCGCAACAATCCCACCGGGACTTGGCTTGCGTCACCCACTAGAGGAAGGAGTGCGGAACGATGGTACCGTCCCAATTTCAAGCGATTGAGTAGAGATGAGAAAGGCCCATCATTCGATGAGCCCTGTCAGACACCTACGTGCGAAGGCATCAGGCGTCACGCCCGGCGGCGCCAAAGCCTTACAACTTCCAGTCCAAGCTGACCATCATTGTCCGTGGCTCACCTTGGTAAACGCCGTTGTAGAATCCAACGTTGTTGTAGTAATGCTCATCGAACAGATTCTTCACGTTAACCGACGCTGACAGGTGTTCATCGATTTGATAGCGTGCCATCAGCCCAACCACCGAGAACGCCTTCTGGCCGATCTTGTCTTTGGCAGTGATGATCCTGTCACCATCGCGCCCCACTGGGCGGTTGGCTATTTTGAAGTTGTCGCTCTGCCAATCCAGACTCGCCCCAACGGTCAATGCCGGGGTCATCTTGTAGGTGCTGGAGAAGCGCACAAGGTTCAATGGCTGCTCGGTATTCTTTCGCTTTTTCTCGGCTGTGGCGGCATGGGTGTAGCTGTAGCCCAGGCTCATCTGCCAATCGGTCATCACCTCGCCCGCGACTTCAGCTTCGAAACCTTCAACGACTACACCTTTACCGCCGCTGTTGTAGAAAATTTCATTGCCATTGGGCGGCACCGAGTCATCCTGTTCCGCCACATTGTCCTGTTTACTGCGGAACACGGCAGTACTCAGGTTCAGCCTTTCTTCGAACATACTGCCCTTGAGACCTACCTCATAGACTTTGCCAACGATAGGTTCAATGTACTGCTTGTTGACGTCTCTCACGGTCTGCGGGTTAAAAATGTCGGTATAACTGACGTAGGCGGTGAACTGGTCATTCAGGTCAAAAAGCACACCAGCGTAGGGTGTCCACTGATCGTTTTGCGTCTGCTTGGTAGTGGACTGACCGGCGACATTCAGCGCGTCGTCATAGTCCCATTCCCGACGCTCCGTCTCCCAACTGCCGTAGCGGCTGCCAACCACGAAGTGAAGGCGGTCTGTCGGGTTCAGCCGTGTCGCGATATACCCGGCTTTCTGACGGGTGTAGGAGCGCGAACTGTCCAGTCCGGTATCGATGTCATAGAACTTGGGGATAGACCCCATGTACTTCCAATCAGGAATCTTGTCGTAGTCTTGGGGCACAGGGAGACCAAGGCGATATGGCTCACTATTGCGCCGTTCTGACTCGCCGTAGCCGATCATGAAGTCATGACTGCGACCCATAAATTGGAAGGGGCCAGCGAGGTTGAAGTCGATCGCATCCATCTTCTCCTCCCCACCAAAATGCGCGTACCAGGCCCGCATGCCACTGCGGTCAGCTTCCGGGAAACCATTACCTCCGTAGTACACCTTGCCGTCACTGTCGGTTTGCCGATGGGTGTAGGCCACCTTCATCAGCCAGTCGTTACCCAGGCGCTGATCAAGGGTTGCGAATACCGTCTGGTCTTTCAATGGCCAGGAAGACCATGGGGCACTGAGGTTGGTCGAGCGTGGCAGATTGGCTTTACTGCCATCGGCATTCCAGAAAGGCACCGTACCCCATGAGGAACCTTGGACGTGCTTGTTCTGATAGTCATATCCCACCGCCAGGACCGTGCTGTCGGTCAGGTCGGCTTCGAGTACGCCATACGCCACCTCACGCTGGGTGGCATATTTATTCATGAACGACTTGTTGTCGCGATACGCCAACACTGTGCGACCGCGCAGCCGCCCCTCCCAGCCTAATGGGCCGCCGACATCCAGGTAGGTGTAGTAGTTGTCGTAGCTGCCCCCACTGACACCGCTCTTGACCGCCAGTTCATGCGTTGGCCGCTTGCGCACCATCGCGATAGTGCCCGAGGGATCACCAGCGCCTGTCGTCAGCCCAGTGGCTCCGCGCACGACCTCAATTCGATCGTAGATGATGGTATCCGAGTCGGACTTAAGCCCGGAGAACGTGTTGAGCATTCCATCGATCTGGAAATTACTGATCGCGTAACCACGTGAGTAGTAGCTAGGTCGCTCCGAGTCATTTCGCTGAACCGTTACCCCCGTCACATGGGCCATGGCCTCGGACAGCGTGTTGAGCTGGAAATCGTCCAACTGCTGCCGGGATATCACCGAGACCGATTGGGGTGTTTCCTTGATCGAGAGGTTCAAGCGCGTGGCTGCACTCATGCTCCCGGTAGTGTAGGAGCCACTGTTCTCAGTGGTACTACCCAAGCTGGTAGCGACCACATCAGTGGAACCAAGCTCCAGCACACTGTCCTCGGATTTGGTTTCTGCCTCAGCCAGCGACAACGGGCAGAAGACGGAAGCACACAGGCCTAGAGTGAGTGTCATGGAAGGGTTGATCGACGGGGGCATCGCGGGCTGACTCCTTGTTCATGAAAAATCCTTGGCGCAGGAATCTACATGAAAATCATCTGCATTTGATAATTAGTATCATCTTTGTGATGGCAGCCATTCCCCATCGCCCCTCTTGGGAGCAGGGTTCTTTGAGGGTTGAGGGATTCCATCGTCCGCGGCGTCAGTTGCCAAAGCGCGTGAGATCTACTGCTCCACTCGGGTTCAAGCGCTCAGGCGAGAAGGTCGAGCACACCAGTGGCACCGCGTATCGCTGCTCGGGAAGGTCGCCGAGATCGTCGGCGAGTCTCTGCGCAAAGGCGCCCAATGCCACATCGAGGGCAATGGGGCATACCTCGACGGCAGTGATTTTCAAGCACTGCGCGAAGTGAGTCAGCCAGGACGGCCAGTATTTGAGGGGGGGATGAACCACGCACTCAGGTGGACCTGAACCCAATAAAAAAGGTTCTTCACGGAATCCCGGGAAAGACAGAAACAAGAACGCCGGTTTGATGGATGATGTTCGTGCGAGCAAACACATCAACAAACCGGCGTTCTTGTGCACGATATTAATACGTTTCTGCCCTTTTGGGAGGGCTTTTCTGTCATTGCCATCAGGCCTGACGGCGACGATCTGCTGATCGACCTGATTCCGCAGCCCACTAGGTTCCCCACCTGCAGCGGCTGCCATCAGCCCAGCACCGCCATCCACGAATACTGCCAGCGCTCGATCCGTGATCTCCCCATTCTTGGCCATGCGGTACGGTTGAATGTGGAACTGCGGCGCGTTGGGTGTCGCGCATGCGGCAAGCGGATGGAGTCAGTCAGCTGGCTTGATCGCTATTCGCGTATGACCCAGCGCTTGGCCGAGGCCGTGATCCAGGCTTGCCAGCGGCTGCCTACCCTGCACGTCGCCGAGCTGTTTGACTTGCATTGGGACAGTGTGCGCTTGCTGGAGCGACGAGCTCTATAAGCCGCTCTAGAGAAGCTACCAAAGGCCCAGCCCAGGCGCCTGGTGATGGACGAGTTCGCCCTGTTCAAAGGCCATCGCTACGCCAGCGTGGTGCTGGACGCCGATACCCGCCGGGTGCTGTGGATTGGCGAAGGACGTAGCAGAGCGGCTGTCAGGCCCTTCTTTGAAGAGCTGGGGCCAGAAGGCTGTGCGCGGATCGAAGCAGTGGCGATGGACATGAACACCGCATTTGACCTGGAGGTACGCCAACACTGCCCTCAGGCACGCGTGGTCTACGACCTGTTTCATGTAGTCGCCAAGTATGGGCGCGAGGTGATTGACCGGGTACGGGTCGACGAAGCCAACCGTCTGCGCCATGACAAACCCGCGCGCAGGGTGATCAAGCAAGCACGCTGGCTACTGCTGCGTAATCCGGAAAATCTCAAGCGAGAAGATCAACAGGTGCACCTGAGGGATCTGCTGTCGGCTAACCAATCGCTGATGACGGTTTATCTGATGAAAGCAGAGTTAAAAGCGCTGTGGTCGCCCACCACCGCCTGGGGTTGGCGATCAGCCTGGAAGCAGTGGCTGCGTCTGGCTGATGAAAGCGCTATACCGGCACTGAAGCAGTTTGCTAAACGCCTGAAGGGATACTGGCGCGGCATCTTGAGCAGGGTGCGATGGCCAATGCATACGGGCCAGCTGGAAGGCATCAACAACCGGATCAAGGTGATCAAGCGGATGGCTTACGGCTACCGGGACAGCGAATTCTTTTTCATGAAGATCAAGAATGACTTTCCCGGCAATCCGTGAAGAACCAAAGAAATCCCCACCTTGCTGGGTGGGGATCTTGTTGCTGCGTTACGTGCGAGGAGACAGGTGAATCCCAGCGATCATGCATCGTACCGAGCCACCTGCCATTTCGATAGTAGGTACATCCAACGGCACCAGTCTGGCGGTACGCTCAATGCGAGCGCGCTGATCTTGCGTCAGGCTGTTGAAGGCCCGACGAGACAGCGCCAGAATCCGGCCATCGCGGCCCGACAGTTCGATGGCATTACCAGCAAACTCCGCGATCTGCTTGTTGCTCAAATCGATGACTTCTCGACCGGACTCCACCAGCCGCATGCGAACCTCTTCAGCACGGGCCTTGTTCGTGAAAGTGCCAAAACCCACCAGTGCGAATTCAGTGGCTACGCACATCAGAACGTTGGTGTGATAAATCGGGGCCCCCTTCTCGTCTGCAGTGTCGAAGACCATAGGCTCGAAGTTGAAGTGGGTGCTAAACCGCTCCAGCGCAATCGGGTCGGCACGGTTGGAACGGGCGGTGTAGGCCACACGAGACATGTGATCAAACACCATCGCCCCGGTGCCTTCCAGGAAAAGCTCATCCTGCTCGAGGCCAGAGTAGTCGATCACATCCTGTACCCGGTATTCCTGCTTGAGCATCTCAATCACGTCAGTACGCCTTTCCCGTCGACGGTTCGGCGAGTACATGGAGTAGATAGCGATGTGACCACCCGGGTGCGTAGAGAACCAGTTGTTCGGGAACACTGAATCAGGGGTGTCGTTGTCGCCGAAGTCATCAAACACATGGACACGAACTCCCTCCGCCTCCAAGCGACCCACAGCCTGGGTGACCTCATCTCGAGCAATCTCGGAGACAGTGTGCGCTGCAATGTCAGGGCTTGAGCTTTGGAACGAGTTGTCAGCAGCGGTTTCTGGATTAGGGGTGAAGGCGTGCGGCCTGACCATCACCACTGCTGCAGGTGCTTGAATCGAACGAGTAGGAAGTGCCATTCAGTAATACCGATTTGGGATGCTGATCTTAGAATTATGCAACGCGTCGAATGCGTTTTTTGGCGGAGCGGCCACGCGTGTGGCTGAACAGGTCTTTCGGATCATCTTCAACCCACGGGACGAGATCGATCTTGGTGCCGACACCACGTTTCTCGGCCTTCTCCAGGACGTAACGCAGCACCGAGTAGTCTTCCAAGGCAAAACCAACCGAGTCAAAGACGGTAACCTGCTCATCGCTCTGACGGCCTTCCTGCTCGCCGGTCAGGACACGCCACAGATCAACTACCGGAGAGTCGGCTTCGAGTTGTTGGATGTCACCTTCGATACGAGTTTGCGGCTCGTACTCAACGAAGACCCTCGCCTTGCGCAGCACGTCGGCATGCAGTTCGGTCTTACCTGGGCAGTCGCCACCGACAGCATTCAGGTGCATGCCAGGCTCCAGCATTTCCGGAGTGATGATCGTGGCATACGCTTTATCGGCGGTGACGGTAGTCACGATGTCAGCACCGCGTACTGCCTCAGCAACGCTTTGGGCACGGGTGATTTTGAGGTCGGTGTATTCCTGCAGGTTTCGAACGAGCTTGGCGGTCGCCTGAGGGTCGACGTCGTACGCGACGATTTCCTGGATGCCCAGGTGCTTGTGGAACGCAAGGGCCTGGAACTCACTCTGGGCGCCGTTACCGATGAGAGCCATTTTGCGCGAATTTGGACGAGCCAACGCTTTGGCGGCCATCAGAGATGTTGCCGCAGTACGCAGAGCTGTCGCGATGGTCAGCTCAGAAAGAAGCACCGGATACCCCGTTTGGACATCGGCCAGCACGCCAAAGGCCATCACGGTGTGAAGATCCTTGAAGGTGTTGGAGGGGTGACCATTAACATACTTGAACGCATATTGGCTCGTATCAGCCACAGGCATAAGTTCGATCACACCGACCTCGGAGTGACTGGCCACTCGGGCAGACTTATCAAACTCAGGCCAGCGTTTGAAATCATCACGGATGACGGCCGCGAGCTCACCCAGGAAATCCACTACACCGATATCGCTAACCAGATCGGACATTGTAGGGACATCAATGAAATGCGTCATGTTATGCACCTTGAAAGTGCGCGCGCCTCAAGCCAGTGCATGGGCGAACGCTAATTGTGAATTTTCGACCTCCGAAATTCTGATGAAATATTGGTGCAAATTGAAGTGTACAGGTTGCCATATTTCGCAAGGTTCTAGACAATCTGCTCACACTTCAAAGCAATGTGGATGGTCGGAGCTCATGGATAACACTGATCGGCAACTCATCGCGCTTCTGCGGGACAACGCTCGTACCCCTGTGATGACGCTAGCTAAGAAATTGAAGGTGGCCCGCGCCACGGTTCAAAACCGACTCGCCAGGCTGGAAGAGCAAGGCATCATCATGGGCTATACCATCCGCCTCCAGTCCGATGAGATAGACCGAGGGGTCAGAGCCATCACCAGCATCAGCATCAGCGGCCACCACGCCGCAGAGGTCAAACACGCGCTACGCGGGCATCCCAACGTGTTTGCCATACATACAACCAACGGTCGCTGGGATCTGATGGCGGAGCTGAGAGCCGATACGCTGGAGGCCTTTGACAAAGCTTTGAATACCATCCGCTCGATCCAGCACATCGAGAACACCGAGACCAGCATCCTTCTATCGAGCATCAAGATGTAGTCAATGCGCCCTGTTTTGCACCATGTCAGTGCAAACCGGCATTTTGCTCTGATTTGTGAGCAATCTGATAACTATTAGCTGATGGTATACCAATCTGTAGCGTTCCGATTGGCAACTATGACTGGCAGAATGGCGCTTCTGAACCGCCGCTGCGGGATCTCACAGGGGAATGAGCACCTAGTTTTTGACTACTTCTAATTACTTAACCAGCTTGATGAAGGAACTCAGCTGAGTTTATTTCTTCATCGCCTGCGTATGTACTGCCCCACCCTCCGCTATGAGGGGCTCAACGTCTATAGCCCACTTAGCACTGCACCTTCTAATCAGAGGGCGGGTAGCGGTTGCTCACAGAAAAAGAATAAGAGGTTATATATGCATCAGACGTGCAACTCAAAAGAAGCGAATAGCGGCGATGGCCGAGAACTCAAGCGTCGACTGCAAAATCGACATATTCAGCTGATTGCCATCAGTGGTGCTATTGGGACAGGCCTCTTTATGGGGTCGGGAAAAATGATAGCCCTGTCTGGATCTTCGATCCTACTTGTCTACGCAATCATTGGTTTCTTTGTTTTCTGCATCATGCGGGCGATGGGTGAGATGCTCCTCGCCAACCTGGAAATGGGCTCGTTTGCAGAGCTCGTCCACCACCACATGGGCCCCCGTGCCGGGTTCATCCTCGCCTGGTCGTACTGGCTAAGCTGGGTTGTCGTTGCCGTAGGCGACGTTGTGGTAGTCGCAGGCTTTCTGCAGTACTGGTTCCCCGACCTTCCTACGTGGATACCAGCCTTCGGAACCATGTTCCTGCTCGTAGCGCTCAACATGCTGGCAGTGAAAGCCTTTGGGGAGGTTGAGTTCTGGTTCGGTCTGATCAAGATCATTGCAATCGTCGCGCTGGTACTGACCGGCCTCTTCATGATTGCTACCTCCTACACCTCTCCCGATGGTGTCACTGCGACGTTCAGCCACCTGGTTGAACCAGGGGTGATGATGCCGCATGGGGTGCTCGGCTTCCTCGCGGGCTTCCAGATCGCCATCTTCTCTTTCGTGGGGACTGAGCTGATTGGCACCGCAGCTGCTGAAGCTCACAATCCCGAGAAGACGTTGCCCAAAGCGATCAACACAATCCCTGTGCGGATCCTGCTGTTTTACGTGGCCGCTCTCGCATGCATCATCAGTGTGATTTCCTGGTCTCATGTGCCAGCAAACCGTAGCCCCTTTGTGGAGCTCTTCCTTTTGGGAGGCTTGCCTGCTGCTGCTGGGATGATCAACTTTGTAGTCATGACCTCAGCTGCATCCTCAGCAAATAGCGGCGTTTACTCTGGCTCACGCATGCTTTACGGCCTGTCTCACAACAAACAGGCACCACATGCCTTCGGACGCTTGTCCGGCTCGGGCACTCCAATCCGGGCACTGATGTTCTCAGGTCTGTGCATGACTATCGCGCTGACGCTGCTGTTCGTCATTCCAGATGTCATGGGTGTTTTCACCTTGGTCTCGACAATCTCGGCGGTCATGGTGGTTGTAACCTGGTCGTTGATCCTGCTCTCTTACCTGGCTTACCGACGGACAAACCCAGAAGCTCACCAACGCTCAACCTTCAAGCTGCCTGGTGGTAAGTTCACAGCGGTGCTGTCTCTGGTCTTCCTCCTGTTCGTACTCTGCCTGCTCTCCCTGGAGGCTGATACTCGGACGGCCCTTTACATCATGCCGTTCTGGTACATCGGACTGCTGCTGGCCTATCAACGAAGCGCCAAAACGCAAGGCCATGTGGCTGTGACTGCATCGTAAGGAGGCGCTCGTGAGCTCGACAACGACAGGCATCAAACTCGACGCGCCGACCAAGGAGCGTATCAAGGAGGCCGCTGGCCTCCTGGATCGCACTCCTCACTGGTTTATGAAGAAGGCGGTGCTCTATTGGCTCGAGAGAGTCGAGTCCGGTGCCGGCGTTGCGGACATGCTGAGCGAGACCGACTTAGACAACGATGATCGATTGAACAGCGTCCTGAGCCGACGGCAATTGCTAAACGTTGACTAATGAAAGATGACGACCGCAGCCAAACACTGCGGTCGTTTCATTTGGGCTGAAAAGCAGCCGTAATTGCGAAACGTGTTGGGTTCAAACCAGCGATGCCTGAGCGAGGCAGTGCTGGAAGCTTTCCAGGAACACTGTCTCCGCCATGGTCATCCTCTGCTCCCTGTTCCAGAGCAAGTGCAAATCCGCGTTGACGATGCCTTCGGCTGGAGGCAAACGCCATAGCAACCCCTTCTCAACATCCTCATGGAGGAGGTGCTCAGGCATGCAGCCTACTCCGAAACCTGCGCAGACAAGCCGCTGAACCTCTTCAACGCTAGGAGAGGAAGCAACAATGCGCCCGGTGAACCCATGCTGATCACGGAACATCGCAAGCGGTGACAGGTTACCCCCCAACTGATCACTGACGAAACTCACGAAATTCTCTCCACGTAGCGACTCGAGGGTCACATCGCTGCGCCCGAATAAACGATGTCGCACACCACAGAAGAACGCATAACGCTGGCTGATCAGCAAGCGCTGCTCCAGCTTGGGCTGTGGAATTCGACACAAGCCAACGCCAGCTGTGGCCGTTTTCTGCAGCAGAGAGCTGATGATGTCAGCACTGCGCATGACATCGATTTCCAGCTCCACACGTGGATGCGCCTCATGGAAATCACCGAGGAAGTCATCGTAAACCTGTGACTGAACTCGGCTGACGCTCAGCAACCTCACCTTGCCAGCTACGCCGTCACTCTCTTGCTCGACCGCTGCGCTGATACGCGATACATCGCCATAAATATCGATGGCAATACGCAGCACCTCTTCTCCCGCAGCAGTCAGGTCGAAACGCGGCCCACCCCTGATAATCAGAGCGCAACCGAGCTGTTCCTCCAGTCGTCGGAGCGCTTGGCTGACCGCCGACTGGGTCACATGCAATCTCGCTGCGGCCCTGCTGATACTGCCCTCTTGGCCAATGGCGAGGTAAGTGCGCAGCAGGTTCCAGTCCAGGCGATCGTTGAGGAATCGTCGTCCCTCCCATTTGTTGATCAATGCGTCAGATCTAGAGCTTGACGGGTTCATTTGAGCACTCATTAGTAGCGCTGCTAATACGACGGATAAGAATTAGCAAATTGACTAATCATAGCCCCAAGGCGATAAAACCCGAAAGCGCCAAAGAGCGCGACCGGCTTAGCCAAACCTGCCCACCTGCCTATAACTCTAAGAAGGGCCTTGCATGCACACGTCCAACCAACCGCGTCGAGCGGCGGCTGCCGCATTTGTCGGCACCACCATCGAGTTCTACGATTTCTACATCTACGCCACGGCGGCTGCGCTTGTGCTCGGTCAGGTGTTCTTCCCCAGCAACAATCCGTTGCTTAGCACCCTGGCGGCATTCGGCACCTTCGCCGTCGGATTCATCGCCCGACCAATGGCAGGCATGGTGTTTGGCCATCTGGGCGATCGCCTGGGTCGTAAAAAAATGCTGCTGGTCACCATGGTTCTCATGGGCCTGGCCACCACAGGCATCGGCCTGCTACCCAGCTACGCCAGTGCTGGCATCTGGGCCCCCATCGGTCTGATTGCCCTGCGAATTGTCCAGGGGATCTCCGTCGGCGGTGAGTGGGGCGGTGCTGTGCTGATGGCAAGTGAGCATGCGCCGGCCAAACGCAAAGTCTTCTACGCCTCATTTGCTCAATTAGGCAGCCCTGCTGGCCTGTTGCTCGCACTGATCGCATTCCGCCTGGTGTCTTCTTTGGAACCTGAAGAGTTCCTAAGCTGGGGTTGGCGCCTTCCGTTCTTGGCCAGTGGGGTGCTGATGCTGGTTGGCCTGGCAATCCGATTTGGCGTGGAAGAGAGCCCTGAGTTCCAAGCTGCCAAAGCCAAGAAAGAGGTCGTCAAATACCCAGTGCTAGAAGTGGTGCGCGACTGCTGGAGACAGATCCTGTTCGCGGCCCTCGCGGTGACCATCGGCTCCGCCGGTTTCTTCTTCACCAACACCTTCATGATCACCTACGTCACCACCTACCAGGGTATCCCCAGGGCTACCATCCTCGACTGTCTGTTCCTGGTGACCATTCTCCAGTTCCTGACCCAGCCATTGGCGGCACTTCTTGCGGAGCGCATTGGCGAGGGCCGCTTCCTCAAGTTGGCAGCCCTGCTGTGCATGGCCGTGCCCTACCCCATGTTCATGCTGGTAGGCACGCAGAATCTGGTTCTGATGACAGCAGGAATCGCCCTGGCGGTGGTAACCCTTTCGGCGCTCTATGCGGTAATCGCTGGCTACATGACACAGGCGTTCCCCGCTCACCTGCGCTACTCCGGGATTTCTCTGGCCTACCAGTTGATATGCGCCATCGCCGGGGGCAGCACGCCGATCATCGGCACCCTGCTGGCTGACCGCTTCGCCGGTCAGTGGCTGCCACTTGCAGTGTTCTTCACGGCGCTTTCCACACTTTCCCTGATCGGCGTCTGTGGCCTCTCTCGCCTGCGTGGTGAGCAGCAGGAATCCACCCCCGCCATCGCACGTTAAACCAGGAGTATCCATGAGCAAGCCGCACAACATCAGCGATGCCGAATGGCAAGCACGCTGCGAACTGGCCGCGCTGTACCGAATGGTGGCGCACTTCCGCATGACCGACTTGATCGATACCCACATCACCCTGCGTATCCCAGGGCCAGAGCATCACTTCCTGATCAACCAATACGGGGTGATCTTCGATCGAATGCGCGCAAGTGACTTGGTGCGTATCGACCAGCACGGCAACGTTGTTGATGAGGCATTTGGTGATCGACGGGTGAATGCCGCTGGCTTCGTGATCCACTCTGCAATTCACATGGCCCGCCCTGACATGCAATGCGTGATCCATACCCACACATCTGCAGGCATCGCAGTGTCAGCTCAGGAGCAGGGGCTGTTGCCGATCAGCCAACATGCATTGAAGTTCTATGGCAAGTTGGCCTATCACCAATACGAAGGCATCGCTCTCTCGCTGGACGAACGCGAACGCCTGATCGCCGACCTCGGCACGCACAAAGCGATGATCCTCCGTAACCACGGTCTGCTGGCCGGCGGCGCCAGTGTTGCCGAGGCCTTCCATGAGATTCACTTCCTGGAGCGCGCCTGCCAAGCACAAGTTCATGCGTTGTCCGGCGGCAGCAAGCTGGTCTACCCAGGTGAAGAAGTCTGCCGTCATACCGCCGCACAATTCCAACGCGACGAGTCAGCGCAGATCATCAGCCTCAGCTGGGACGCAGCACTCACCCTGATCGAACACCAACGTGAGTCGTACTGCTCATGAGTCCGCTGGTTTTGCTATCAACTGACAACGCGCTTTTGAGCCAACTGCAGTCGGCCTTCGCCCGTAGCGCTCCCCAACTGCGTGTCGTGCTGGCCAATGACCCTGCGGCTCAGGAAGCCCAAGTAGCCGCCTGCTGGTTCCCTCCCGTCGGCAGCCTCAGTGCATTACCCAACCTGAAGCTGATCCACTCGGTGGCCGCCGGTGTTGATCACCTGGCCAACGATCCGAGCCAACCCGCCCTACCCGTGTGTCGTGTGGTTGACCCCGCTCACCGGCAAGGCATGGCGGAGTATGTCCGCTGGGCAGTCATTCATTACCACCGAGATTTTGACCGGGCATTGGCCCAACAGCATCAACATGTGTGGTTGCGGCACCCACAGCGACCCGCGGCCGAGTATCAGATCGGTGTCATGGGCTTGGGCTCTCTAGGAGGGACGATCGCTACCGAGCTGGCAGATGCAGGCTATGCCGTTAGAGGCTGGTCAAGAAGTGCGAGACAGCTTGATGGTGTTCGTACCTATGCAGGTCCATCAAAGTTCGATGAGTTCCTGCAAGGCCTCGACCTGTTGATCAATCTGTTGCCATTGACCGATGTCACTCGCGGCATCCTCTGCCAAGACACCTTCGAAGCCTTGGCTCCTAACGCAGCGATCATCAATTGCGGGCGCGGCCAACATGTACAAATCGATGACCTGATCAGGGCAGTCGACAGTGGACGGCTTCGTGGCGCCCTGCTCGATGTTTTCGAGAAGGAGCCTCTGCCTTTGGACAGCCGTCTGTGGAGCACTCCAGGAATCATCGTCACGCCCCACATGGCCTCTTGTGCCTCTCATGACTGCATCGCCCAGCAGGTGGCCGAAAACGCCCGCCGCCTGGCATGCGCCGAACCGCTGCTGAACCGGGTAGACCCCGCGCTCGGATACTGACCCACCGTCTGTTTGAGGACTCACATCATGCATACATGCAATGGCACACGGCTGTGGGACAGCCTTATGGATATGGCCAAGGTCGGCCCTACAGCCAAAGGCGGTAACTGCCGCTTGGCACTTTCGAAAGAAGACCGCGAAGGGCGCGAGCTCTTTGCAGGATGGTGCCGAGAAGCCGGCATGAGCATTCATGTCGATGCCATCGGAAACCTATTCGCTCGCCTGCCCGGTCGCAATGACACACTGCCACCCGTGGTCATGGGTAGCCATTTGGATACCCAGCCCAAAGGGGGTCGCTTCGACGGCATCTATGGAGTTCTCGCCGGCCTAGAAGTAGTTCGCAGCCTCCAGGACAAAGGCATCCAGCTCGAGCGCCCACTGGAAGTTGCAGTGTGGACGAATGAGGAAGGCGCCCGCTTCACCCCTGCCATGCTCGGCTCGGCGGTGTTCACAGGTGAGCTGCCACTCGAAAAAGCACTGGCCAGTTGTGATGCTGACGGCATCAGTGTGGCCGAAGCGCTTGAACAAACTGGGTACGCTGGGGATCTGCCACTGGGCCGTGAGTTCGACGCTTACTTCGAAGCACACATCGAACAGGGCCCAATCCTGGAGGATGCAGGCCTTCCCGTTGGACTGGTAACTGGCGGCCAGGCGATCTGCTGGCTGGACATCGAAGTCCGTGGCCAAGCCGCTCATGCTGGCACCACTCCAATGCCTCTTCGACATGACGCGCTGTTTGGCGTTGGCGAAATGATCACTGCACTGGAACAACTGTCTCGCGACTTTGCCCCCAAAGGCCTCGTCACAGTTGGTCAACTGCAGATCGCTCGCTCCTCGCGGAACACCATCCCTGGCCACGTGGCGTTTACCCTTGATCTTCGCCACCACGAAGATGCCGCCATCGCTGACATGGAAGCCAGCGCGCGTGCACTCATCGACCAGGTCGCCACCAAGCGTGGCTTGGAAGTTCAGATCAACCGCCACTGGCTGAGCCCGGCCACGCCTTTCGACCCGGCCTGCATCGATGCAGTACGCAAAGCCATCGAAGGCCTGGGCTATCCGTACCAGCCAATCATCAGCGGCGCCGGCCATGACGCAATTCATCTCGCCCGCCACTGCCCGACCACCATGGTGTTCATCCCCTGCGTCGGCGGCCTGAGCCATAACGAAGCTGAAGACGCCTTGCCCAACGACGTGACCATGGGTTGCGACGTACTGCTCAACGCCGTGCTGACCCGCGCCGACAGACGCTGACTAGCCAGATATACCCAGGCGCCCAGCCAATTCAAGAAAGCTGGGGCCACGGGCACGCTTTGCCAAAAAACAAGAAATAGCCGCTTCGCTTTCAGCTGCCAAAAACAACGAGAACCCATCTTTCGGGAGAAAATGGCAATGACCAGTCCTGCGTACACCGAGGTTGCCAGCGCGCAACCACAACGCACCGCCGACATGAAAAAAGTCGCGGTCGCCAGTGTGATCGGAACCACCGTTGAGTGGTATGACTTGTTCCTTTTCGCCACGGCTTCAGCCTTGGTATTCAACAAAATCTTCTTCCCAGGGTTTGACCCCCTGGTCGGCACCCTCCTCGCTTTCGGCACGTTTGCTTCAGCCTACGGTGCACGCATGATCGGCGCCGCGCTATTCGGACACTTCGGTGACCGCCTGGGCCGTAAATCGATGCTGCTCATCTCGCTGCTGACCATGGGTGCGGCCACCTTCGCAATCGGCCTGTTGCCGAGTTATGAGTCGGTGGGCATCTGGGCGCCGATCATGTTGCTGACACTGCGCATCATCCAGGGCCTGGCCTTGGGTGGGGAATGGGGCGGCGCTGTACTGATGGCCGTGGAGCATGCTCCCAAACATCAGCGTGGACTGTACGGCTCGTGGGTTCAGATCGGCGTACCGGCGGGGACGATGCTGGCCAACCTTGTGTTCCTGATGTTCGCCACAACGCTGACCAACGAACAGCTGCTGGATTGGGGATGGCGTGTCCCATTCCTGCTCAGTGTTCTGCTGATCGGACTGGGCTTGTACATCCGTTTGAACATTCATGAAACGCCGTCGTTCAAAGCCGTAGAGAACAAAGGCACCCAGGTCAAAGTGCCGCTCTTCGAGGTGTTCCGCAAATACTGGAAACAGGTTGTCCTGGGTGGTGTGGCCACCATGTCCACTGGCACCTCCTACAACCTGATCGTAGCCTTTGGTCTCACCTACGGCACCCAGACCTTGGGCTTCACGCGTGGCGAAATGCTCACGGTAGTATTGGTTTCCTGCGCTGCCTGCATCGCCATGCTGCCGTTCTTCGGCGCCCTGTCCGACAAGGTTGGTCGTAAACCCATCATCATCGGCGGGATCATCGCAGAAGCGCTCGTCGCATTCCCGATGTTCTGGCTGATGGATTCCAAAGTGCTAGGCCTGGCATTTGCCGGCTACATGCTGATGATGACGGCGTTCGCGGCCAACTACGGCCCTATCGCCACATTCCTCGCCGAGTTGTTCGGCACTCGAGTGCGTTACTCGGGCCTGTCGATCAGCTACATGCTTTCCGGCCTCCTCGGAAGCGCTGCAACGCCTCTGGTGACCACCGCATTGCTTTCGTGGACTGGCAAAGGCTCATCGATTGCCTGGTACATGATCGGCTCAGCAGTTGTCTCTCTGGTTGCGCTGCTGCTACTCACCGAAACCTTCAAACGGGATATCGACCAAGCACGGCAGTAATTCCGTGCTGTCCCCCTTGAGCTTTCTCTCGCCCAACAGGCGAGTGTTTTCTACTTCCGTTTGAAGAGTTTCCCGATGAAAAAATACTTGATGAGTGCTGGCGTTTTCGCCTTGTCCCCCATCGCTCACGCCGACTTGGTGAACGACAGCCACGCGAACCTTGGCCTGCGCAATTTTTACTTCAATAACGACTTTCGCGACCAGGCCGGTAGCCTCGGCCAAAGCAAAACCGAAGAGTGGGCCCAGGCCTTCGTCCTCGACTTCAAATCCGGCTTTACCGATGGGCCAATCGGCGTTGGCCTGGATGCCCTGGGCTTGATGGGTGTGACGCTCGATAGCGGCGATGGTCGCCACCGGGGTAGCAGCATGATCCCCGACGACGGCAGTGGCGGGGCTCACCAGTGGAGTCGCCTTGGCCTGACACCCAAGCTGAAAGTCGCCAACACCGAACTGCGATACGGCACGCTGATGCCCAAGCTTCCGGTGCTGACCTACAACGATGGTCGCCTGCTGCCCCAGACGTTCGAGGGTGCCCAGCTCACCTCAACCGACCTGGATGGCCTGACCCTTACCGGCGGGCGCCTAAACCGTGCTACGGGCCGCGCCTCCAGTGACCGCACTGGACTGGCGGTAGCGGGTGGCACCCGTGAGAGCGACCAGTTCCTGTTCGCCGGTGGCGACTACCGGATCGGCAAACAACTCACAGCCCAGTACTACGTTGCCAACCTTGAGGACTATTACACCCAGCACTTTGTAGGCCTCACCCACACGCAGCCCCTCTCCGAGGGGCAATCGCTGCGGACTGATCTGCGCTACTTCCGTACTGTTGCCGAGGGGGCCAACGACTCCGCGGCTGGTCGCGCAAGTGGATATCGCGTGGGCGGTTACACCGAAGAGGGTGACGGCAAGATCGATAACCACACCTGGAGCGCCGCACTGACCTATTCCGTCCAGGGGCACGCGCTCATGGCCGGCTATCAACAGGTGTCGGATGGAAGCAACTTCGTCCAGCCGAACCAAGGCTCCCTCAGCGGCAAGGGCGCGGGCGGTGCCAGTGTCTATCTCTACACCGACCGGATGCTCGCGAGCTTCAATCGAGCAGGCGAACGTACCGCGTTCGCCCAGTACAGCTACGACTTCGCAGCTGCCGCCGTGCCTGGCCTGAAGTTCTCCCTGATGTACCTGAAGGGTGATGACATTCGCACCACCAGCGGTAAAGACGCCTCCGAATGGGAGCGGGATGTGGGGCTGGACTATGTCGTCCAAGACGGTGCGTTGAAAGGGCTCGGCCTGGCTTGGCGCCATGGGTTGCTGCACTCCGAGATCGACCCCAACCAACAACAGAACCGACTCATCGTCAGCTACACCCTGGCGCTTTTCTAATCTCTGACCAAGTGCTGCCGGCGAGCCGGCGGCACACCTTCGCTACAAGGAGTTTTCAATGCAACGCATCCACAGCGCCCCTGGCACCATCAGCCCAGTAGGCCCGTACTCCCAAGCCGTGGTCAGTGGCCACCTGGTGTTCACCGCTGGCCAGATCCCATCGCTGGGTAGCCTGGAAGAACAGCCCGAAAGCTTCAAAGATCAGGTCAGGCAGACCTTCGCCAACCTGGCCGCGATCCTGGAAGCCGCCGGCTCCAGCCTTTCCCACATGGTCAAGGTGAACGCCTACCTGACAGCCCCCGATCAACTCGCGCCCTTTAACGAGGTGTACAAGGAAATCCTTGGCCATGCACCACCTGCGCGTACAACCGTCTGCGTGCAGTTGTGGGGAGTGAGCTTGGAAATCGACTGTGTGGCCGAGCTGATCGACATGGAGCGTGGGAAATGAAGGACGACGATTTGATCGCAAAGCTGCTAGAGGTCAGCTTCGCCACACTCGGCCATTTCCTCGAGCGTGGATTCGTCAACTACGCAGTCCGAGCCATGGTGCCTGGCGGACGCATCGTGGGCCGTGCCGTGACCCTGCGTCTGGCTGAGCCCGATGCAATCGCGGTCAACCGAGCGTTGGTATCACTCAAGCCAGGAGACGTTTTGGTGATCGACATGGTGGGTGACCATGCCCACGCCTGTGTAGGGGCAGTGACCCAATTCGCGGCTCGATGCGCGGGTGCCGCTGGCATCATCGTCGACGGCGTGGTAACCGACATCAACGAACTGCGTACCTGCCAGCTGCCCGTGTTCGCTCGAGGCACTACTCAGCTCACCACCAAACTGATCGACAGCACTAAGTGCCAGCTGAATGTATCGGTGAATTGCGCAGGGGTAGAGGTTCATCCGGGAGATATCGTTATGGCCGACGATAATGGTGTGCTGATTTTGCCTGCGGAAGAGCTGACTCCAGTGATTGACACGGCGCTGCAGTCCGATCTCGCTGAACCCGACTTACTGGCGCGCCTACGCGGTGGGGAACCGCTCGACGACGTACTGGCAACAAGCTTTGTAGCGGGGAAACCACACAGAGTATTGCCAAGCTCGTGACAGTGTTGATGCTGTGAGGGCGGCTGGAAAGTTGCGGCTTGGAATTGTGGTGCTTTCTTACTGGGATGTTCGCGCCGACTTGGCAGATGACTGCCTGCAGGCGATCAAGTTAGCCTACGCCGGCCCGGTAAAATTTATCCATAACCGCCCTTCTCCCCACACGGCAGCGGGTGCCTTACCGGGTCAAAGCGTTCTTCGACAAATTAGGATAAATCCTGACAGAGGCAGCCTGAGTGCCATCAGCTAGGATCGCTATGTGGATGACAGCTCCTTCGAGCGGCCCGCTCTAAGAAATGCAGCCCATTTGCGGACAAGGTAGTTATGCTCATCCATCACCGAGTTCCAGACGCTGATTCGGCTCACTCGCTCGGCGTAGGAGCCCCCTTCCCTTATTTCTCCAGGCCCAATGAGTGGTTCACCATCACTCCCAAGCAACTGTTCGCTGGCTGGCTTGCCTTCGTACCAGTAATCCCATTCCGCAGCCGACAGGTGATCTCGAGCTCGCAGTGGATTGGAAATGTAGAAGCCCTGTCGCGCCATCATCGCGCCTGGCCAACCTGCCAACCACCAGTTCAGATAGGCGTAAGCCACATCTTTCACTGCACCATCAACAGCCCGGGACAACGATAAGCCGCCGAACCAGCCCCGGTAGCCTTCTTTAGGAACTGCCTGGCGATACTGAATGCCTTCGCGATGCAGCTGCATCAGCGCTGGAGACCAGACACTCTCAATGTGAACGTTTGGGCCAAGCATTAGCTTACTGGCATCACGATCATCCGACCAGAAAGCCGCAAAATGCCCTTGGCGTTGGAGCTTGATGAGCACATCTGCGAGCTCATCGATCTCATCCAGCCGAAGGTTGCCAATTACGTCGAACTTGGCCAGGCCCTTAGCCTGCACTGCCAGCGCCGCGTCCAGCGCCCCGATAGCTGCATCGCTCTGCAAAGCCACATGACCGCACCAGCCAGGATCAACAAGCCAGGACCAACTTTCGTTTTCGATACCAAACCCAGGGGGAAGCAGGTCTGGCCTGTAGGCAAAGCTGTCCGCATTGTGCGTGAGCGGCAACATACTGATTGAGTCAGTTGGGTGATTGGCCAAGCTACGATCATGCTGAACATACAAACGGTCGCAAGGCAGGCTACCGCCCGCTAGCTTATCGCCAGCATGAAGCCGGCCCCGCTTGGCCAGGTCATTGATCTCATCCCACAAAGCAACGCGCCTGATATCAATGGGCTGGATTGCGCCTGCGGGCCAGACAAAATCCATGCTATGGAACCATTGATCGTAAAGGTCATAGCTCTCGGGGTGCATCAACGCAATGCGCTGAACCGTTTGAACGTCATGGACTTGGTACTCAATTCGAATGCCCAGCTCTCGCTCCGCGCGCAAGCGAATAGACTCGAGCAAGGTCACAGAGGTACCCAGTACTCTCAACGTGACAGGGCCGCTCATACAGCACGCCCCAGACGGTTCAAGAAGACTTCGAACGATCTACTTAGAAGCTTGGTGTCCAAATCGCGCACGATAATCACCAGACGTGATCGCCGCTGCCCATCAGGCCAACTGGCAAGATGCACCGGTGAATGAAGGCAGTGTTGCACACCGTGAATCACGATAGGTTGCTCAGAGTCGATCACGCTCAAGATACCTTTGACCCGAAGAATACGTTCTCCGTGGCATCTTAACAGCATCGATAGCCAAACCCCGAAGGCAAGCCAATCCAGCGGCGTTTCATACTCAAGCACGCAAACTTGTGCGCCCCCGTGCCGAGGTTGCTTCGTGGGTGCAAAGAGCTGCCACACCGCGACCTCATCATCAGGCTCCAAGCTTCTGAGCCCTTCGCCAAGCATCTGCTCATCGCCTTCCCCAATGGCACTTGCCAGCGCGACCGAGGCAGACGGGTTAAGGGTTTTCAGGTGATCCACTAGCAGATCAAGAATCTCTGAGCTAACCAGATCTCCCTTACTCACTAAAAGGCGATCAGCAGCTGTTACCTGGCCCAGCCACTCGGGGTGGATTCGTTCCTGAAGAGCGGCGTGCAGGGCGTCGACAACGGTCACCATAAGCCCAACATGGTATCGACCTCGAAGTTGCGGATCCCGCTGCAAAGTCGCAAGAATCGGTGCAGGATCCGCAAGGCCAGTCGTTTCCAAAAGCACTCGACGGAAAGCAGGGATCTCCCCACGATTTCGCTTGTCATGCAGATCGATGAGCGCTTGTTTCAGATCCCCACGCACCGAACAACAGACGCACCCACTTGGCAGCAGCACCGTGTTGGGCGCGATTTCCTGCACGAGAAGATTATCGATGCCAACCTCGCCGAATTCATTGATGAGCAGAGCCGTCTCGCCCATCTCTTCATTGGCCAGCACCCGCTGCAACAAAGTAGTTTTCCCACTGCCCAGAAAACCGGTCAGGACATTGATCTGAAGGCTCATGCCTGCATCTCCAAGTGATCGAGAATTCTTGGATCAAGGGGGTCAAGCTTGCGCCCCAGAATCTCCTCGGCTGTCTGCCAGAGCTGCTCCAAACCGGAGGCAATACCTTGCTTTCCCGTGGGGCCCTGGACCAGATAAGAAGCGCCCTGGACGTCACTGACTTTGAGCCTGAAGGGGGCTATCACCTGGTTAATTGAGGCAATTCGACGTAAGCGCTCGCGGCGACCGGGAAGGCTTGTGTCTATAGGATCGCTCCAGTGAACATCCTCACCGATCAGGCCACAAAGTCCACACATAGCTCACCTCAAGGCATTACGTCGCCGGCATTCGGGTTAAGGGTTTGGCCGACGAACAAGTTTCCGCCAGGCTCAGAGGCAAGCAGCACCGCGATCGGTGCCACTTCTTCAACCTTACCGAACCGACCCAATGGCAACTCTCTGGCCTTTGCAGCCTTCCACTCCTGACTGATCCCTTCAACGAGCGGGGTTTCAATCGGCCCAGGAGCAACAGAATTGACCAAGACGTTGTCCTTGCTCACTTCCAAAGCCAGGGACTTGGTGAATCCGATTACACCTGCTTTCGCGGCAGCATAGTGAGTCAGTTGAGCGCCACCTTTGATGCCGAGCTGAGAGGCGATGTTTATGATGCGGCCCCATTTCTGTTCCAGCATATGAGGTAGAGCACGCTGGCTTGCGACGAATACGCTGGTCAGATCGACCCGCAGCATCTCATCCCACATTTCCTGAGTAAGATCCACGCAGGAAGCCTGAGTCAGCATACCGGCATTATTCACCAGAACATCGATGCCACCGAGCGCATCTACGCAGGCATCTACGCCAGCTTGAGCCCCTTCCCTGCTACCGACATCAGCAACACACTCGATCACCAAGACGCCACGGTCACGACAGTGGTTGGCAACGACAGCCAAGCGCTCGGCGTCTCGATCACACAACACAAGCTTGGCGCCTGCATCGGCATACGCATAGGCGATCGCCGCACCGATACCGCTAGCTGCACCGGTAATGACGGCACGTCGGTTTTGCAATGGCTTCATTGTCATCTCTCCTCGCAGCCGCAAGGAAACCTTGCGGTGTTGTGATTTTTTACTCAGGCCAGCGTACGGTCAGACCGCCATCGATGATGATGCTCTGTCCCGTGATGTAGCTCGACTCACGACCGGTCAAGTAGCAAACCAGGTCAGCCACTTCACTTGCTCGCCCTACCCGTCCCAGAGGAATCGCTTTGCCCGCCTTGGCCAGACCGTCAGCCCCTAGCGAATTCTTGCTGTCCAGCGATTGAGGTGTCTCAATCAAACCGGGAATGATGGTGTTGCAGCGAATTCCTTTCGGCGCAAATTCCACCGCAAGAGAGCGGCAGAGCCCTGGAAGGCCGGCCTTGGCAGCTGCGTAATGAGAATGGTCTTGCCATCCGTATACACCACCTGCAATCGACGAAATGGCAACCATGGCTCCGCCTTCACTGATGTAACGGCTCGCGCTTCGGAAAGTGCGCATCACGCCCGTAAGGTCGACGTTGAGCATTTCATTCCACTGCTCATCCGACATCTCAAGCAGCGGAGCTTTGCGCAAAAGCCCAGCGTTCGCGACGGCATAGTCGAGCCGACCGAAGTGTTCGACTGCCACTGCGGCGATGGCGTCCATCGAGGCGCTGCTGGTCACGTCCATCGCCACCATTAAACACTCGCCACCTGCCTCCTCTACGAGTCGCTGAGTCTGAGAGGGGTCATGTGGGTCACCTGCCAAATAGCCACCAATCACGCGCACACCTTTCTTCGCGTACGCAATTGCAACCGCCTGGCCAATGCCACTGGCAGCCCCGGTAACCAACGCTACGGGTTGAGACATAGTTACAAATCCCTGTTATTTGACTGAATGGGGTTCGACGTGCCGGGCGGCGAACATAATCAAGCCCGAAAGGAAGCAAGGCAGCGCTCCAAACCAAAGGGCAGCACTGTGCCATTCACCACCGGTGGACAGCACGCTGGTGATTCCCAGACCAGCAACAATGGCGCCGATAGGGCCCATGGCATGGACAATTGCGCCCCCTGTTGCACGGATACTGGTGGGGAAGCTTTCGCCCATGAAGAACAACATCGCGGAATACGGGCCGGTCAGGAAGAACAGGCCCAAACTGTACAAGGCAACAACCGTGATCAGATCACTTGGCGCTTGAATCATGGCGAAGAATGCCAATCCACCACACATCCAACCGAGAGCCACTGTGTTGCGGCGTCCAATCCGATCGCCCAGCCAACCGTGAACCAGGTAACCGATGAACCCAACCAGGTTGGAGAGAACAAGGATCCACAACGAGTTCTCGAACGACAACTTGTGAACGCTCACGATGACTGACGTGCCCAGAACGCTGAAGACTTGAATGGCCGACCAGTTGAGGAGAATCGCCAAGCTCAGAACCAATGTAGGCCGCAGTGCTGCACCACGAAATGCTGCTGCAACGCCTGCCTTGGCATGCTCGTCATAGTCAACGTGGTATTCACGAGCCAGGCTGCGCGCTGCGGAATCATCTCCCGCCTTGCGCAATTGGTTGATCCGCTGATGCACCTGGAACTGAGGGCTTTCTTTGAGTTTTCGAGCCAGAATCGCCACAACCAGCGCAGGCACCGCAGCAAAAATGAAACAACCCTGCCAACCAATGTGGGGCAGCAGCAGTGCAGTAAGGCCTGCAGCAATCAAAGCACCTACCGGCCAACCACTTTGCACCAAGCTGTAGACAAACCCCCGGCGCTTGATCAGCTTTGGATCGGTCGAGGCTGCATACACCTCAGTAAGGTACGTCGCGTTGACCCCTTCCTCGGCATAACCGAGGCCTGCGACCGAGCGAACAGCTATCAACGGCCCCTTCCCCATACCGGCACACACAGCGGTGAGCGCCGAGCAGAGCGCTGTACCGCCGATTGTGAAGATGATCCCGCCACGTCGACCGATCTTATCTACGAGAGGGCCGACGACGAACGCAACGACAGCACCGCCAACCGCTACCCACGTGGCGATTTCCGCCTGTTCAGTTTCGCTCCAAGTGAAATGCCCGCCCATGACCGGCAGCAGGGTGCCAAACAAGATGAAGTCGTAAACTGCAAAAACCCAAGCAAAGAAGGCAATCCAAGTCGCATATTTGACATCTTTGGATTCCAGTTGTACCGGTTTCCATGTACCAGACTCAGTAACTGGCGTCGTGGTGGTGGCTTGCGTAGTGGTCATATCGGCATTTCTCTTGTTTTTGGTCCGCTTATAAACGTGCGAACCGAAGCATTTAATCAACCCTTACGCGGTTGACGCCGGATAAAGTCGTCAGCGATTTCGTCCATCGTGACGAAGTTCACACCTTCATGACTCTTCATATGCTCGATAAAGCGCTCAAGCATAAGTAGTACTTGAGGTCGACCGGAAACATCAGGATGAATCGTGATTGGAAACACTGCGTAGTCATGTTCGCGGTAAACCCAGTCAAATTGATCGCGCCACATTTCTTCCAAGTGGCGAGGATTGACGAAGCCGTGGCTATTAGGCGATTTCTTGATAAACATCATCGGCGGAAGATCATCAAGGTACCAGTTGGCTGGAATCTCAACCAAATCGGTTTCTTCGCCACGAACTAACGGCTTCATCCAAGTATCGGGATGTTGGCTGTAGTCAATCTTGCTCCAGCTGTCCTTCACCCTGACGTAGTAAGGGTGGAAGTCGTTGTGCATCAAGCTGTGGTCGTACTTGATACCCTTCTTCAGAAGCAGCTCATTGGTGACATTGCTGAATTCCCACCAAGGTGCCACGTAGCCGGTCGGCCGTTTGCCTGAAAGCTGGGTGATGACTTCAATCGATTTGTCCAGGACGATTTCTTCTTGTTCAGGCGTCATCGCGATCGGGTTCTCATGGCTGTAACCATGAATGCCAATTTCATGGCCTGCCTGAACCACAGCTTTCATTTGCTCGGGAAAGGTCTCTACCGAGTGGCCAGGGATGAACCACGTTGTGCGCAGGTCATATTTTTCGAAGAGTCTCAGAAGGCGGGGGGCGCCAACTTCGCCAGCAAAAAGACCGCGAGAGATATCGTCAGGCGAATCCTCCCCCCCATAGGAACCGAGCCAACCGGCTACCGCATCGACATCAACGCCAATTGATACAAAAATTTCTTTCTTCATGGTCAATACCTCTTTGTTATTCAACTATTCACAGGCAAACATTGCCCGCACTCCGGTTGACCTGTTAATTCACGCCTCGAACATAAGGCTCGATTGCCAGGCCTGCTCGGAGCAGTTCCTTATCATTTCCACTCACACTTGAAAGAAGGAGACTCGTGGGAAGCCCTGCCTCCCCAGTTCCACTTGGCAACGCAATGCCAGGCATGTCCAGCATGCTGCCGGGCATTGTCAGCCTCAGCGTTGCCAGGTTAGTAGCAACGAAAAGGTTGGCGTCTTCTTCAAGCGGTGCCAGAAGCGGAGCTACGTGACCTACTGTCGGGGTCACCAGGAATGCGCCATCTAACTCACGCGCAATCTGTGCTTTCAGTGCCTCGGCAGCTTGGTACAAGCGAACCTGCTTACTGGCTGGAAACGCTCGCGCGGCCTCAAGCCGCTTGCGAACACGCGGGTCTAGCTGCTCAGCATCCGTGCTATCGAGAAGCGCTTGGTAGTAGGCAAAAGCCTCCGCACTCCCGAGCCATCCGATCTGCTCGATGACGTCCAGCGCTTGTTCAAATGCTCTAACTTTTTTTCGCTCGACCACTGCTCCCGCCGCAGCCAATCGATCAAGCGCCGCGAGAAGGTTTGCGCGTACTTCAGGCTGAATGCGCGAGTCATCAAGCAGATCAATATCTACACACAGCTTTAGCCCTGCAACGGGAAGGCCTGAGGTGTCCAGCGGCATGCCATTCTGATCACCTAACAGAAGGTTATCGACAACGATGGCATCACGAACGCTATGGGTGATCGGCCCAAGCGAATCAAGAGAACTTGCAAGAGGCGTGACACCTTCGAACGAGTAACGCTTTGCACTGCTGCGGTAACCCACAAGTCCATTGAAGGCTGCTGGCACTCGAATGGAGCCAGCGGTATCAGTCGACATACCGATAGGCGCGCACCCCTGCGCAACGGCTATAGCTGAACCGGAGGACGACCCTCCCGGTGCACGTACTTCGCCGACAAAGCTAATGTTGGCTGGCGTTCCGAAATGGGGATTAAGGCCCAGCCCCGAGTATGCCAGTTCGCTGAGGTTGGTCTTTCCGATGCTCACCATGCCCGCCCGGCTGAGCATTGTCGCCAGTGAGCAATCGCGTGATGCCGGTTGATCGTGCAAACGTACTTTCGCACCAGCCGTCGTTACACAGCCGGCCAGGTCGTAGAGGTCTTTCCACGCTACTGGTACGCCATCAAAAGGTGACAAGGGTTGGCCTGCTTGCCAGCGCGCCTTAGCCGCAGCCGCTTCGCGTAGCGCTCGCTCCTCGCACAAGGTGATAAATGCTTCGGGCACCCGCTCCGCCCTTAGAAGCGCATTTTCAAGGGCGGCGACAGGGTCGGTCGTTCCGTCGGCGAATCGCTGAGCTAAGGAATGGGCATCGGCAAGCATGGCACACCTCTAAAATGTACATTTTAATAATACATACATTTCGCAAAGCATCGAACGTGCCAAGTTTTTGTGGCGAGTATTCTACGACCTCCTAAAAGCTCTGGGCCTTGAGGGAGACGGGTGAGAGAACCCCGCACGTCAGGTCGGCCCAGAAAATGTATGTTTTAATAAATGATCCATTTTGGGTTTTTCGGTAACAGCCTGCCCCAAAATCGTTCATAGAAGTGTTACCGGTGTTCGATCACATCTCGCTTCGCTTGTGAGAAACTTACCCTCCACGCTTCATGAGAACCCTTTGATGTCTGCCACACAGCCAACGGAAGAACGTCCAGCCTCTCGCTACGAGACAATCCGCAATACGCTGCGCGATGCGATCCTCGGCGGGCAGACGGTCCCTGGACTCGTGTTGGTAGAGGGGCCGTTAGCGGAGCTCTTCGGCACAAGCCGCGTGCCGGTTCGTCAGGCCCTCAATCTTCTCCATGAGGAAGGACTGATACGGCGATTTGATGGGCGGGGTTTTCTGATCGACCCTGAAGGCACCACCGAAACACCGCTCCGAGTCCCCCTGACTCGCAAGCTCTTGGGAATCGAGCCGCAAGAAGACCTTATCGATTACCGTCCGCTGGGTGAGCGCATTTACGACCACCTCGCCCAGGCGGTCATACGTTTCATGGTCTTCGGCCACTACCGGATCGATGAACAGAGCGCAGCCGAAGAATTGAACGTAAGCCGGAACGTAGTCAGAGAGGCATTGATGCGACTGCGGGACAAAGGGCTAGTAGAAAAAGAACCGTACTCACATTGGTTGGCCGGGCCATTAACAGCCCAGGCCGTGAAGCATGACTACGAGCTACGGATGCTCCTGGAGCCCGATGCTCTGCGCCAAGGTGTCGATCAGATGCCTCGGAGCGATCTTGAAGCAATGTTGAGCCGCATCGTCAAAGCCCAGGAAGCCGGTCGCCTTGTTCAGCGCGCAGACATCGAACAGCTTGAGCAGGATCTGCACGTCACCTGCATAGCCGGGGTGAGTAATACCCGTATGGCAGCAGTGATTCGCCAATGTCAGATCCCGATGAATGTCGGACGCGTACTGCATGAAGCACTGCAGTCCAGCAACGACGAAGCCATGCTGATGGAACATCGCTTGATCTTCGAAGCATTGTTGTATGGAACGGTTGAATCTGCCTGTTCATGCCTGCGCGATCATCTATCCAAAGCCCGCGAGCGCACGCTCCAGCGACTCAAGGTGCTCTCAGTCCTTCCAGAGCCTGATGCACCTAGCTACCTGGAAAGACTTGCCTGAACAAAAGCGGCCTGGGAGCAAATCCACCCTGGCATGATGGCTTCCCACCTAGCTTCTCTAGGCTTTGCGCTAGCAGTCGCATCCGCGATGAGGGCAGCTTCAGTTGATTATCATGCCGGGGATTGCCACTTGGCACCGACTTGAGCTTGGCGAGGCTGAAGTGGGCAGAACTGGAAGCGAAAGAGAAACCCAAGGATCTGATCACGCAGGGAGCGATCTTCGACCGGTACGAACGCGACATCATCTCGAAAAAGCGCCTCGCACCCAGAGGGACAACTTGGCCGAGTTCCGGCAGCTGCGCAACTACTTCGACAAAGCGCCAAACGACGGGATTACCCCTGCACACATGGCGAAGTATCGCGACATCAGGGCGAACCGCGAGATCGCCAAGGCACTCGGCGTGAAGCAGAAGAGGTCCACAAGACGCTGCGGACCCTGCTTGAGGTCAATGACGTGGAGAGCAGCCTGGGCGCCGTCATCAGGAAGATTCAGGAGCGCAACGCTCCACATGGATCGCCATACCTGCTGATGACCGATAACGGCAAACGGGTGACGGCACCCATACTGCGCCATCGCCGGGATGACGCCAGAGAGGAAGCAGTGAAGGAAGCAGTTGCCGCCGGCGACCAGGTGCTGGCCGGCCGGATCAGTCAATTCCAGTTCCGCGACATTCGCCCAAAAGCTGCGTCCGAGATCGTCGATGTCGACCACGCCAGCCTGCTGCTAGGGAAACTCCGAACACGTTACCCATCAGCCGGAAATGGACGGCTTGGATATGCCGAAAAGCCCGATTTTCAGCCGCTGATTATTGGATAACCAAGGCACGGCCTTGGTTTTCTGCCCTCACGGGCGCACCTCTCCCGCAGCAGGCAATATTGCCGGCGCACCATCCACAGATTCGACAGGGCAAATAGCGTGGTCAGTTGCGCCGTGTTCTTGGCCAAGCCACGGAAGCGGGTTTCACATAGCCGAATTGGCGCTTGATCACACGGAATGGATGTTCGCCCTTCGCTCGTGCCTGCGCTTTGACCTTCTCGATATTGCGTCTGGCTTTGTAGAGCACGCTGCGTTTGCTCAAGTGCTTGTAGGTGCTACGACGAGCCGCAACCTGCCAGATCACCGGCCTTCCTTCATGCTCCGGCCGCTTCTCCACGCTGGTATAACCCGCGTCGGCACAGATAACATTTTCATCGCCATGCAACAGCTGAGCGACCTCCGTTACATCGGCCACATTCGCCGCTGTGCCGTGGACGCGGTGCACCAGCCCCGACTCGGCATCTGCACCGATATGCGCCTTCATGCCAAAGAAATATTGGTTACCTTTCTTCGTCTGATGCATCTCAGGATCGCGTTTGCCTTCCTTGTTCTTGGTCGAACTGGGTGCGTGGATGATGGTGGCGTCGACAATGGTGCCCTGGCGCAACGACAGGCCCTTGTCTCGCAGGTAATTGTTGATGGTTTCCAGAATGCCCGCCGTCAACTGATGCTTCTCCAGCAGGTGCCGGAAATTCATGATCGTCGTGTCTTCGGGGATCGGAGCGCTGAGCGTCAGACGAGCAAACTGGCGCATCGAAGTGATCTCGTGCAGCGCCTCTTCCATGGCTGGATCGCTCAACGAGAACCAGTTCTGCAGCAGTGAATACGCAGCATGGTTTCCAGTGGGGTTTGCTTGCGCTTACCGGCGTACTCGAAATCGGAAAAGCTCATCAGACTCATGGGATGACGGGCTTGCAGAGGGCGGTTGGACGGAGGGCTATTTCAGCACAGGTCAGATAGCCTGTGCTGACTTGATCGGAGAATCCCTAGCGCTCGCCATACGAATGCTTTAGTACAGGAGCGCTAAGGTTCATGGCAGAACCAGCTTGGACTTCGAGGGGGATGGAGCGACGCACCACGGCTGAAACGTGCTGATGCGTCCCTCCTCAGAGCAAATACCGCCTTGCAGAATCAAGATTTTGCGGCACCGATCAAGCCGTCCAGCCAATCCTGGTGACCATTGATCATCGGATTGGGCTTGGCTCTCGCCAGCTCTCGAGCCGGCTCGCCGATTTGCGTTTCCTGCGTAAGGATCCGCACGCGGCCTCCGTCCAGATTCTCTACCAGCCATGCATGGTGAACGTCCAACTTGGTATCACCCTCCCCGGCCCAGCCATGCCAGGCGATTCGACCAGGACGGTCTGCCGATGGGGGCTCAAACTCATTGCACTGCGCCTCCACAGGAAATCCAAAGGTCTCAAAGTAGAAGCGGACGCCATTCGCGAGCTCCGGGCCTGCGTGATCGTAGAGCCGGATGTTGGCAGAATTGGAGTAATAGGTCGGCCAGCAGGACGGTGAAGCTAGAAGCGGCCATATGTCCTCCGCTTTCAACCCTGCAACGATGACTTCGCTGGAAGCAAAGTTGTCGGTAAAACCAGGTAGGTAGCCTTCAGGCCAAATGATCTCATTCATGATCGGACGCCCTCTTAAATTTGGGATGGAGGGATATTCGATGGTAAGGTCAAATAACGCCAATCGTCATTAGTTATCCAGCGCATCATGAAATCTGATATCAGGAATTTCGACCTCAATTTGCTCAAGGCCCTGGACGCGCTCCTGGACGAACGCAGTGTCACCAAAGCTGCCCAGCGCTTGTCACTGACCCAACCCGCCGTGAGCGGCATGCTTACCCGCCTCAGGGATAGCTTCGATGACCCCCTTTTTGTCAGAGCACAGCGTGGTATGGTGCCAACGCTGCGAGCACAACAGCTTGCAGCTCCGGTAAAGCAACTTATCAGCGACCTGGAGGCCTTGCTGCGGCCTGAGGCCTTCGATCCGGCGACAAGTACCATCCTCGTTACGGTGGCCGCGACTGACTACGCTCTTCGAGCGGTCGTTGTGCCCTTTCTAGGCGCCCTTCGCAAACAGGCCCCCAACATCCGCGTAGCCGTGCAAGCGGTAGACCTATCCAGCCTGCCAACTCAACTGGAGCAGGGCGAGGTCGACATCGCACTGGTCACGCCAGAGATGACGCCGCCAGGCGTGTCATCACAGAATTTGTTCGATGAACGCTATGTGTGCGTGATGAGGGCAGGCCATCCTGATGCACGATCCCCCACATTGTCGCTTGATCGCTTCTGTGAGCTCGACCACGCGCTCGTTTCGCCAACAGGCGGTTCCTTCAGCGGAGTGACTGACGAAGCGTTGTCGGAGATTCATCGACACCGCAGAGTCAGCGTCTCTGTCTCCAGCTTCCTCATACTCCCCGAACTGCTCAGCACCTGTGATCTGATCGCGGTAGTGCCAGAACGCCTGACGCCGGCGAATAACTCCCTTGTCGTGAGAGAGCCGCCAGTTGAAATTCCCGGGTTTACCAAAGCGATGGTTTGGCATGGACGAACGGATCGAGATGAAGGGCAACGATGGGTACGGTCAATCCTGCTTGAAACATGCAATCGCGAAGCCCTATGACTAGGGTCGAGATTCACTGCCCTTTATTCACATCCTTTTCACATCCGATATTCGAGACTCCAGCTATCCCTACGTGTGATAGAAGCTCCCTTGCCCGCCCCCAGCGGGCTTTCTTTTGCCCACGACGCGATGAGCACCCTCCACAGCCGTTCGAGCTGAACATCCCTGGAGCGTCCCAGAGTAGAGGTAGGCAACCTCGCCCACTCGATTCACCAGCTCCGACCATGGCTCAGCCCTGAAGGTTGTGTAACCGCAAGCTAGGTACCTTCAGATGGCGATGGAAACATCATGCTGTTTCCACCCCGTATGCCCAAAAACCTCAAAAACAATGACCTCTCCGAACCTTGAATAGGCGGTATGAGGATCAGAAAAACTCTGGTCATCATCCGGACGGTCATCAACCTCGGTGAGTGCAGCGGACTACCGAGCACTCATATCACCTGTAACAACATGCACTCTCCAGGGCTGCACCCAGCAGCGTAAGTGCAACAGCTCCCACTACGTAGAACACCACCAAGACGTGCTTGATGCTGAGTTTATCGCTGAGCCAGCCACCGAAAAATCGCACCGACATCATAGATCGCCCACTGCCATTGGAATGAGCACCACGAACGCCAACGCTGATGACGGACGCCTGGGCGAGATCATGACCAGCCTGGTTCAGCACATTTAAGTTTTCGCTCGTGAGACCAAACTCACCGAGCCAGAGTGGGAGAAGGCATCGAATTCCTGACCGCAGTAGGCCAGATCTGTTCTCCGACGCGCCAGGAATTCATCCTTCTCTCGGACACATTGGGCCTGTCCACCCTCGTGACGGCACAGAACCGCAAGAAGCCAGACGGCTGCACTGAAGCCACCGTGTTCGGCCCATTCTACGTGCAGAATGTCCCGCAGCACGATCTCGGCGCCGAGATCAGCGATGGTTTGTCGGGCGTGCCGTGGTATGTGCGTGGCTCTATAAAAGACATCCATGCCAACCCAGTGCCCAACGCTGTCTTCCTGACTCAGGGGTAGCATGGTTTGGCATAGCATATG